>DATMJR010000101.1:0-4533 GCA_035553775.1 Miltoncostaeaceae bacterium
ACACGCACGTCACCGCCGCCCATCTGCGGGCCGACTTCGACCGTGCCCACCCCCGGGCCCGGCGCCCTCCGGCGGCCTCCGGCTAGGGCGCCGGGCAGGCGACCCCGATGTCCCGGGCGCGCGCGCGGATGCGGATGAGCGCGTCCCGCACGCCGTCCGCCGAGGCCTCGGCGCCCGTCGCATCGGACACGCCCACGGCGTTGACGTAGTCGAACAGCAGCTGCTGGGCCCGCTCCGCGTCGTCGATGATGGCGCGGTGCGCCTCGGCGCGCGCCGGCGGTGGGCGCAGCTCCGAGAGGGCCTGGACGAACCCCCGCAGCGCCTGGCGCACCGCGATCGCGCGGGTCTGCGCCACGGGTCCGCGCCGGGGGCGCGGCGCGACCCCGGGCGGCGCGGGCAGCAGCCGGCACGCACGCCCCAGGTCGACCCCGTAGTCGCCCGTCGGCTCCTGGGCGCGCCGCAGGCCCTCCGCGGCGTCGACCAGCGCCTCCACGCGCGGGCCGCCCAGGCCCGGCGCACGGCACTCCGGCACCTCGAGGGCCGTGGCGGCCGCATCCGCCTCGGCCAGGCCGCGCCGCGCCGCCGTCGCCCGCACGGGGATGACGGCCAGATCGTCCGCGATCAACGCGTAGCGCACGCCCACCAGCCCCTCGCGCATCGCCGACAGGCCGGCGCGCAGGCCCTCCACGCGCGCGCCGGCCGCACCCCCCGCGCCGATGGCGTCCAGCGCCGCATCGGTGGCGTTCACCTGGGAGGCGTGCGCGAGCAGGCCCTCCGCGACCCGCGCCCCGGTGGGCGTGACCGGTGCGGGGGGCAGTCCGGCCAGGTGCGCCCGGCAGGCGTCCGCGGCGCGTCGCCGGACCTCGTCGTCCGAGGGGCCGCTGCCGCATCCGGCGAGCAGCACGGCGAGCACCGCGGCTGCGCCGGTCACCGCCCGCCGCGGCGTCAGTCGGCGGACGGCGATGCGGCGAAGACCCCCGCCACGAGGAACAGGGCCCACAGGGTCAGCCACACGATCCCCAGCACGAGGCCGGCGATGGCCTGCCCGCGGCCCCCGCGCGTGCCCCCGCTCATGCGGATGTCGGCGAGCGCCATCGTGGCGAACACCACCGCCAGCGCCGCCGCGATGGAGGCGAAGAGCCCGGTGATGCCCAGCACGAGGGCGGCGGTCGCCCGGCCGGAGCTGCCGCCGGGAGGCGGCGGAGGCCGGTCGGGACGGGGTGCGGCGAGCTCGCGCGATCCCACCAGCGCGAGCACCAGTCCCACCAGCGTCACGCCGAACGCGATCGCCAGGATCGTGCCGCCGGTCTCCAGCGACAGGTCGGCGTCCACCGCGAACCGGTCCGAGACGCGGGCGATGACCACGATGAGGGCGAGCGTGCTGGCGAGCGCGGTGAGCACCGCCACCCCGGCGATGCGCGGCCACCGGGCGGGCAGGCCCAGTGCCAGGCCGAGCAGCACCGCGGCGATCGCGAACACGGCGATCACGCCGACGGGCAGCTCCACCGCCGCGACGCCCGCGGTGGCCTCGCGGGCGGGCCCCGAGACGAGGTCGCGGCCGGGCGCGAGGCAGGCGAGGAGGGCGGCCAGGATCCCGGCGAGGAGCCCGGCGGTGGTGAGCGGCTGGCGGGTCAGGGGCACGGCGGCGGATTCAAGCAGGGGCCGGGCCGTCCAGGGGGATGAGCCGGGGGCGGATGCCCGCGGACCCGACCTCGAGCACGCCGACCCGCGGGCGCATGGCGTCGGGGCCCAGGATCCGTCGGAAGCGGCCCACCACCCGGTCGGCCACGCCGGGGGCGCCGGGGCGCGGCGGCGCTCCGCCCTCCAGGCTTCCCCACGGGGTGACCGCCCCGGGGCAGACGCAGAGCGCCGGCCCCACGCGATCGATCGCGGGGGCGTGCCAGTGCCCGTAGACGAGGGCGTCGACGGGCCCGAGCGAGGCGGCCAGGCGCCGGTGCAGGGGGCGCCGCCAGGGGAGCGGCCGCCCGGCCGCGCACTGGGCGAGCGTGACCGCGGTGTCCCATGTGCGGCCGCGGCTGCCGTGCACGAGACCGATGCGCCACCCCCCGACCGCGGTCACCAGGCGGGCGGGCAGATGGCCGGCGTCCGTGTCGTGATCGCCGCGCACGGCCAGCACCGGGGCGACGGCCGCCAGGTCGTCGAGCACGCGCACCCGGGACAGGTCCCCCGCGTGCAGGATTAGCGCGCATCCCTGGAGCACCTCGCACACCCGCGGCGGGAGGGCGTCGACGAATTCGCCCACGTGGGTGTCGGCGACCAGGCCGACGCGCCGCACGCGGGCGGCGCCCCTCACGCCGGCGGCGCGGGCGCGGCGCCGGCCGGCCGCGCGTCCCGCGGGGCGGCGGACCGGGCGTGCCGGCTGCGCGCCAGCGCCACGAGGCGGGCGACCACCTCGGGGTACGGCACCCCGGCGGCGGCCATCAGCGACGGGTAGGCGCTGGTGGGGGTGAAGCCGGGCATCGTGTTCAGCTCGCTCACCAGCACCTCGCCCGCGGCGGTGACGAAGAAGTCGACCCGCGCCAGCCCGTGGCAGCCCACCATGGTGAACGCCGCGGCGGCCAGATCGGCCGTGCGCGCGGCGACCTCGGGCGGCATGTCGGCGGGCACCACCAGCTCGGCCCGCCCGGCCTCGTACTTGGTGGCGTAGTCGTACCACTCGCCCTCGTAGCGGATCTCGCCAGGGGGCGAGACGACCAGGTCCCCGTCGGCTCCCAGGACCCCGACCTCCACCTCGCGCCCCGTGATCGCGCGTTCGACCAGCACCTTGTCGTCGTGGGCGAAGGCCGCGTCGAGCGCCGCGTCCAGGGCCTCCGCACCGGCGACCCGCGAGATCCCCAGGCTCGACCCGAGCCGGGCCGGCTTGACGAAGCACGGGTAGCCCACGGAGTGCGCGATCTCGGCGCGGACGGCCGCGGGCTGGTCGGCCAGGTCGGTGGCCGTGAGCACGACCGCCTCGGCCACCGGCAGGTCGTGCGCCAGGGCGAGCGTCTTGAACAGCGCCTTGTCCATGGCCACCGAGGAGGCGGCGACGCCGGCCCCCACGTAGGCGACGCCGGCCATCTCGCACAGGCCCTGGACGGTGCCGTCCTCGCCGTAGGGGCCGTGCAGCACCGGGAACACGACGTCGACCGGAAGGGGCTCCTCGGCGCCGTCGAGGGCCACCAGCAGCGCCCGCCCGTCCGGTCCCGCGCACAGCCCCACCGGGCGCCCGTCACGGGTCCAGGCCCCCTCGCGGCCGATGCGCACGGGCACCGTGTCGAGGGCGGTGGTCGCCAGGGCCTCCATGACCCCGCGCGCCGACACCAGCGACACGTCGTGCTCGCCGGAGCGGCCGCCCATCAGGACGAGGACGCGGGTCACCGGCGCTCCGCGGCGCGCCGGTCCTCGCCGCCGTTCCCGTTGCCGCGCCCGTTGCCGCGTCCGTTGCCCGGGTTCCCCCGCAGTCCGGGCGGGCCGCCCGCGGCGCCGGTGGTCTGGGCGGGCGGAGGCGGCTGCGCGGGCGCCGTCGCGGCGGGCGGGGTCGTGCCCGCGTCGGGCTCCGGCTCCTCCGCCGGGCCGTCGCTGACGGTGAGCGTGATCGTCGCGCCCGCCTCCACCTGGGCGCCGGCGGGCGGCGACTGGTCCACCACGGTCCCCGCCGGGCTGTTGCTGGGGGCCGACACCGTGGTGACGTCGAAGCCCGCGCCCTCCAGCGAGCTCTGCGCCTTGTCGAGCGAGCTGCCGATCACGTTGGGCACCGACACGAGCTCGGGGCCGGCCGCCACGACCAGGTTGACGCGGCTGCCGCGCTCCACGCGCTGGCCGGGGCGGGGGTCCTGCTCGAGCACGGTGCCCTCGGGCCGCTCGCTGGAGCGGTCGGACAGGTCGCCGACCTCCAGCCCCGCGGCCTCCAGCTCGGCCCGGGCCGTGGAGAGCGAGTCGCCCACCAGGTTGGGCACCTGCACGGGCTCGGCCCCGCGGCTGACCTGGATCGTCACCTGCGACTCGGCCGCCGCCTGCTGACCCCCGGCGGGGGTCTGCGAGATGACGCGCCCCTGCTCCACCTCGTCGTCGAAGGCCTGGGTCACCCGCACCCGGAAGCCGGCCTGCGTCAGCGCCACCTCCGCGTCCTCGCGGGTGCGGCCCACCACGTCGGGGACCGCGACCGCCGCCGGTCCCTGGCCCACCACGAGCACCACCTCGCCGCCCGCGTCCACCTCCTGGCCGGCCGCCGGTTGCGTCTCCAGCACGCGCCCCTGCTGCTCCTCGTCGCTCTCGCGCGGCTCGATACGCACGCTCAGGCCCAGGGCCTCGAGGCGTGTGGTGGCCTGCTCCTGCGTCTGCCCGACGATGTCGGCGGGGATCGTCACGCGATCGCCACCGTCATCGCCGCCCAGCGCGAGCACCAGCCCCGCGGCGAGCAGCGCCAGCACGGCGAGGGCCGCCAGCACCAGCGGCAGCACGCGGCGCCGGGGCGGCTCGTCGTCGGGGACGGGGGCCGGCCGCCCCGGCGCCGCGTGCTGCCGCTGGTGC
>DATMJR010000102.1:0-5313 GCA_035553775.1 Miltoncostaeaceae bacterium
ACGGGTGGCCGCGATTCCGCCCCGACCCCAGGGACCGCCATGCTCGATCGCTTCCTGCACCTCGCCGCCGGTGCCGTCGGCGGCTTCGTCGACGGCGTGCGCGCCGCCCGGCGCTCGGCGCCCGGCCCCGTGGACGACGCCGTGTTCGACGAGATCGTCCGGCGCCAGCCGCGCGTCATCGACGGCCTGCGCCGCGGCAACGCGGCGATCGCCGCCAACCCCGACGCGGAATGGCGGGAGCTCTTCGAGCTCGCGGCCATGACCGCGATCGACAGCCGGGACGTCGCCGGCGACCCGCTCGGGGCGCTCGCCGCCCTGCGCCAGGCCTGCGCGATCCTGGACCGGGCCGAGCAGGAGATGCTCGCGGCCTGAGCCCGCCCCGTCCACGCCGGCCGCGCCGGCGTGGACCCCGGCGGCCCCGCTCGGTCATAGTCCCCGCGCCATGGGACGACGCCGCGCCGGAGGCACGTCGCCGACGATGACCGACGTCGCCGCGGCGGCCGGCGTGTCGCTGTGGACGGTGTCGAACACCTTCAGTCACCCCGAGCGGGTCGCGCCCCCGACGCGCGAGCGCGTGCTGTCGGCGGCGGCGGCGCTCGGCTACCGGGGTCCGCATCCGCTGGCGCGCTCGCTGGCGTCCGGTCGCACGGGCCTGGTCGCGCTGGTCGGCCCGCACGGGGCGGCCCCCCTGCTCGCCGACCCGGCGGCGTCCCTCGTCGCCCGGGGACTCCTCGAGGCGTGCGATCGCGCGGGGGTGTCGCTAGTGCTGTCGGGAGCGCCGGGGGCGGCCCCCGTGGACGGCACCGTGCTGCTGCGATACCCGGGACCCGCTCCGGCGGCGGGACCCGTGGTGACGGTCGACGGACCGCCGACGCCCGCCGCCACCGCCGTCGCCGCCGACCTCGGGAGCGGCACGGCCGAGGCGGCCCGGTACCTCGCCCGCCTCGGGCACCGGGCGCTCGCGGTGCTGACGTGGCCCGGCGCCGGCGCCCGCCTGGAGGGGGCCCGTGCGGGGTGGGGCGACGCCGGCCGCCTGGAGGTGCTCGTCGCCGCCGAGGACGACGGGCTGGAGCGCGGCGGCACCGCGCCGGGACAGGCCGCGGGGATCCGCGCCGCCCGCACGCTGCTCACGCGCCGGGACCGCCCGACCGCGGTGCTCGCGCTGACCGACGCCATGGCACTGGGGGTGCTGGAGACCGCGCGCTGGGCGGGGCTGGAGGTGCCGGGCGACCTCTCGGTCGTGGGCGTCGACGACCTCCCCGCCGGTGCCGCGCACGGGCTGACCACGGTGTTCGTGCCCTACGCGCCCCTCGGCGCGCTGGCCGGGACGACGCTCGCGGCGCTGATCGCGGGCGGCGCGGCGCCCGCACCCGCGCCGCTGCCCACCTCGCTCGTCATCCGCGGGACCGCGGGGCCGCCCGTTGACCGCGCCCGACCCGCCGGGTAGCGTCCCCGTCCCACCTAAACGCTTAGGACGGAGGGCGGGATGACGGTTCTGGAAGCACCCCAGATGGTGACCGGCAGCCGGATGCTCTACTTCACCTGGGTCCCGGCCGACCCGGACGCGGTGCGCGCGCTGGTTCCTGATCGGCTGCAGCTGGCCGAGAACTCCCAGTGCTTCATCAACCAGTACGTCGTGGACGCCGACGAGCAGACGTCCGGCTTCGCGGCCTACTCGCTCACCTACATGGGGGCGGACCTGAGCGGTGCGGACACGCCCGACGGCGCCGTGCCGGGGCGCTGGTGGACCCACTACTACAACTCGAACGCGGACATGCGTGCGTACGCCTCGGCCCGTGGCGTCCCCGCCGAGACGGGCGAGACCACGCTGGAGGTGGCCGACGGGGTCGTGACGGCGACCACGCGGGTGGACGGCACGCCGATCATCCGCAGCCGCGCGCGCATCTCCGACGGGATCGCCGGCATCGGGCGGGGGCAGCTGCGGTACGTCACCGAGGTCGACGGCACCCTCATGAGCGGCCTCTACCCCTTCCGCGCCCTGCTCTCCGAGGGGTTCGAGGTGACCTCGTTCGAGTTCCTGGAGCCCGATCACCCGACCTACGCGCTGCGCCCGGCCGACCCGCTCGAGGTGACCTGGGGCTTCCACTCGCCCGACTCGTCGTTCTGCTACCCCGGCGGGGAGGGGCCGCTCGGCAGCACGCCGTAGCCGACGCGGAAGGGTGTGCCGCGGCGGTCCCCCTCCCGCCGCGGACGGTGGCGCCGCGCGGGGTTCCCCGCCGCGGACGGTGGTGCCGCGCGGGGTTCCCCGCCGCGGACGATGGTGCCGCGGTGGTCCCCCCACGCCGGAGACGGTGGCGACCGCCGCCGGCCCGCGGCGCGCGGCGCGGGCCCTCCCGCATACTTGGCGGAGGTGACCGCCATCCCGCCACCGCCGGCGCGCCGGCGCATCTGGCCCGCCGTGCGGGGCGTGCTCACCCTGGCCGCCCTCGCCCTGGTGCTGTGGCTGGGGGCGACCCACCCCGACTGGGGTGAGATCGGGTCCGCGCTCGCCGCCGCCTCGGCGGGCTGGATCATCGCCGCGGGCCTGGTGAACATCCTGTCGCTCGTCGTGCGCGGCGCGGGGTGGATCGTGGCCGCCGAGATCGCCGCCGACCGCCGGCTGCCCTGGCTGCACGCGCAGGCCGCCTTCCAGATCGGTCAGGGCGTGAACACCGTGGTCCCCGGGCGCGTCGGGGAGCTGATCAAGGTCTACGTGCTGAACGGCCGCATCGGCGGCGGGGCCGCCCGGTTCTCGGCGCTGCTGGGGTCCGTGGCGGTGCACCGGCTGATGGACGTCGTCCCGCTCGGCATCGTCTCGCTGGCGGTCGTCGCGTTCGGGGAGCTGCAGGGCGGCCTGCGGGTGAGCGTGATCGCGACGCTCGTGTTCAGCGGCGCGCTGCTCCTGCTCGCGGCACGCCTGGCGATGCGGCCGGGGGCACGGGTGCGCAGCCGCCGCGCCGCCGAGATGCTCGACGCGCTGCGGGGAGGGTTCATGGTGCTGCGGCACCGCGGGCCGCTCGCGCTGGCGGTGGTCCTGGAGACCGTGGGCTGGAGCATCCAGATCGGGGTCGTGTGGCTGGGGTTCGTCGCCTTCGGCATCGATGCGGGTCCCGTCGCGGCCGGCGCGGTGGTGATCGCGACCAACGCGGCGACGCTCATCCCCCTGTGGCCGGGGAACGTGGGCCTGGTGCAGGTCGCCGTCGCCCTCGCGCTCGCGCCCTGGGGCGTGCCCCAGGCCGAGGGCATCGCCTTCGGCCTGGCGCTGCAGGGCGCGGAGATCATCACGGCGCTGGCGCTGGGAGGTGCCGGCATGGCCTACGAGGGCATCGGGCTGCGCCGGCTCCTCGCCACCCGCCGTCGCGTCGCGCCCCTGGCCGGTCCGGGGGTGGAGGAGGCCTAGACCCACCGCGCGGGGAGGTCGTGGCGAAGGTCACATGATCTAGGCTCGCCCACGTGACCCCCGTGGTCCCGGTGACGTCCCCGTCGCTCGTCGGGCGGCGGGAGGTGGCGGCGCGCCTGGCGCGCTTCAGCGCCGCGCGCGGCGGGCCCGTGGTCGCCGCGCTGCTCGGCGACGCGGGCATCGGCAAGACCCGCCTCGCGGACGCGGCCGTCGCCGACGCGCGGGAGCGCGGGCGGGCGGTGCTCGTGGGGCACGCCAACCCGGTCGACGCGGCACTGCCGCTCGGGGTCGTGCGCGACGCCCTGCGCGGGGCCCGCCGGCGCGGCGACGTGCCGCTGGAGGTACCGGACCCGCTGGGGCGCCGGTTCCCCGGCCTGCTCCTGCCCGAGCTGGGCGAGGAGACCCCGGAGGTCGAGCAGGACGTCCTCTTCGAGGCCGCGACGTCGTTCCTGCACTGCCTGGCGGCCGCGTCGGGCCTGCTCGTGGTGCTGGAGGACCTGCACGCCGCTGCGGGTCCCTCCCTGGCCCTGGTCGGGCACCTCGCACGCACCCTCGACGGCGCGGACGTGCGCATCCTCCTCACCGCGCGGCCCGACGAGGCCGGCCCCCCGTTCCATGCGTTGCGCGCGGAGCTGGCGCGCACGCGCCGGGGCGTCGAGCTGCCCCTGGGGCCCCTCGGCGAGGCGGAGGTGGCCGAGATGCTGACGGGTCTGATCGGCCGCGCCCCCTCCGCCGAGGCGCTGGCCGTCGTCGTGCGCACGACCGGGGGCAACCCCTTCGCGGTGGAGGAGGTGGTGCGGGAGGCCGTGGCGCGCGGCCGGCTGGACCCGGCGACCGGGGCGTGGAGCGGAGACGACGCCCTCGCCCTCCCCTGGTCGGTGCGCGAGATGCTGGTGGCCCGGTCGCGGACGCTTCCCCACGCCGACCAGGAGCTGCTCCGCCTGGCCGCGATCATGGGCGAGGAGGTGGACGTGCTGCTGCTCGGCCACGTCGCCGGCCTGCGCGCGGATCGCCTGGCCGTCGCCCTGGGCCGCCTGCGCGCCGCGGGGATGCTCGCCGATCCGGCCGGGCCGCCGCGCGAGGGCCCCGCCCCCGTCCGCTTCCGCCACGCCCTCGCGCGCGAGGCGATCCTCGCCGACATGCTGGGCGCCGAGCGGACGGCGCTCCACGCGCGCGTCCTCGCCGCGCTCGAGCGCCCCCGCGGCCCGGCGCCCGTCGCGCGCGTCGAGCAGCTGCTGGCGCACGCGCTCGGCGCCGGCGACGCGGAGCGCGCCGTCCGCTACCTGCGCGAGGCGGCGCTCCGCGCCCGCGCGCTCGGGGCGCACGCCGAGGCCGAGCGGCACCTGGCGCGCGCGGCGGCGCTCGCCGCCGAGGGCGTGGGCGCGGGGCTCCGCGCCGAGGTGCTGCGGGAGCACGGGCGCACCCTTGCGGCGATCGGCGACCGTGCCGGGGCGGTGGGCGTGCTCGCCGCGGCCCGCCGCGAGGCGCTCGCCGCGGACGACCCGGCCGGGGCCGCGGAGGCGCTGGCCCTGTCGGCCGAGGCGCGTCTGGATCTCGACCTGCGCGAGGGCGTGGTCGACGACCTGCGCCGCGCCGCGCGCGAGCTGGAGGCGCACGGCGAGGACGGGACGGCGCGACGGGAGACGCTGGCCCGGCTGGCGCGCGCCCACCTCGTGCTGGGCGACCACGCCACGGCGGCCGCGGCCGCCGAGGAGGGCCTCGCACGCCGGGCGGACGCGGGCGCCGTGGCGCGCAGCCTCCGGATCACCCTGGGCGCCGCGCGGGCGGCGCTCGGCGACACCGAGGACGGTGTCGCGCACCTGCGGGCGGGGCTGCGCGCCTGCGAGGAGGCGGGGGACGTGCTGGGCGCGCTGCGCGCGCACCTGAAGCTCGCGGGCGCGCAGCCCCGCCCG
>DATMJR010000103.1:0-7084 GCA_035553775.1 Miltoncostaeaceae bacterium
GGCCGGCGACGGTGAGCGCCTGCAGCGCGTGGGCGCGCTGCAGGCGCTCACCGTCGCCGGCCACCGCCTCCTGCGCCACGTGCGTCAGGAGGGCGGCCAGCGCGGCCGCGGGGCCGGCGGCCACGGGCACGAACGGACCCGGCGCTGCGGCGGCGGGCGCGGCCGGCGCGGCGGGCGGCGCGTGCGTCCGCGCGGGGCCGGCCGGCGGGGGATCCCCCTCCACCGGCACGGGCACACCGGGCACGGGCACGGTCGGAGGCGCCGTCCCCGCGGGCACGGAGGCCGGTGCGGGGGCGAGGGCGGCGAGCGCCCGGCCCAGCGGCGGGCCCTCGGCCAGGTCGGCGAGCCCGGCGACCAGCACGGGCGCGGGCGGCAGGCCGGCGGCGGCCAGGCGCACGAACGCCGCCGCCTGCGCCGGCGTGCGCACCTCGGCCGCGGCGGCACGCGCCGCGAGGCCCGCGCGGACATCGTCGCCGAGGGCCTCCACGGACCCGCCGAGCAGGCCGGCCAGCGCGGCGTCGAGCGCCCGGGCGGCGGTCGTGGGCAGGCCGCCCGTGAGGCCCGGCGGGGCGCTCATGACGGCGGAACGTCCGCTCGCGGCGCCACCGTCCGCGGCGCCCCCGGCGCCGGGAAGCAGCCGCAGCACGATGCGCTCGTCGTCGGCGCGGGTCACCTCCAGGCGCACGGTCTGGCCGGGCGCCAGCGGCAGGTCGGAGGCCGCCGTCACCCGCCCGCCGGCGATGGCCAGCTCCAGGCGGCCCCCGGTCGCCTCGATCACGCGCGCCGCGAGCACCTGCCCCGGCGTCACGGTGATGACGGGCCGGAGCGCGACCTCCGGCGCGCGCGGAGCCGCCGCGGCGGCCGAGGTGACGGGCGGCGTCCCCATGGGGTGGGGGATCGGCCCGGGCGGCTCCCGCCTTCAGTGCCGCGCCGTCAAGTCGTCCCGCGGGGCTGCCGATAGGGGCCACGAACGGATTCCCACCACGGACGGGATCAGTGCTCAGAGGGATCTACATCGCCGGCAGCGGGATGCTCGCCGAGAGCGTCCGGCAGGAGGTCGTGGCCAACAACCTGGCCAACGCCCTGACCACCGGATACAAGCGCACGGACGTCGCAACGGAGCCGTTCGGTCAGTTCCTGCTCAGGAACATGGCCATGCCCGGCCAAGCCGAGATCGGGACCACCAACATGGGGAACCAGATCTCGCGCCTCGACGTGATCGCGGCACAGGGGCCCCTGCGCAGCACGGGCAACTCCCTCGACCTCGCGCTGGTCGGCGACGGCTGGTTCGCCGTCGACGCCCCGGGCGGGGTCCGGTACACGCGCGACGGGTCGTTCTCGATCGACGCCACCGGCACCCTCGTCACCAAGGAGGGCTGGACGGTGCGCGGCGAGAACGGGCCGATCCGGGTGGACCGGAGCACGCCGGTCGGGATCGGGCAGGACGGATCGGTGACCCAGGGCGGACAGCTCGTCGGGCGACTGACGATCACCGCGCTGGACCCCGCGAGTCTCGCCAAGGAGGGCGACAACCTGGTGAACGGGACGCCCGGTGGACAGGCCACCGCGCGCGTGCGCCAGGGCTTCCTGGAGGGGAGCACGGTGAACGTCGTCTCGGAGATGGTCGAGCTCATCCGCGTGATGAGGTCGTTCGAGGCGAACCAGAAGGCGGTCCAGGCGCACGACGAGACCCTGGGCCAGGCCATCACGAGGGTGGGAGTGGTCTAGGCGCGGTGACATGACACCCGCATCGCACGCGAGCTGGACCGCCCGAATGGCGGAAGCTCCCGGGGGCCCGACGGATCGACGGCCCCCACGTCATGCGAGTCACCTCGCCGGCCCTCCCTCCGGACCTCAAGGACCGGAAGGGGAGCACGGCAGATGATCGATGCGTTGTACGCATCCTCCACGGGCATGCTGGCCCAGCAGACCAGCCTGGACGTGATCGCGAACAACCTCGCGAACGCGACCACGGTCGGCTACAAGCGCGACCGCATGGACCAGGTGGACCTGGCGTACGTCCCGTTCCGCCTGCCCAGCGGCCAGGACGGCCGCCTGGGCCTGGGGTCCGCACCCGGGCAGGTGGGCAAGGAGTTCGCGCAGGGCGTGTTCCAGGACACGGGCCGCCCGTTCGACCTGGCGATCCAGGGCGAGGGCTTCTTCCAGGTCACGCGCGCGGACGGCACGCTCGCCTACACCCGCTCCGGCAACCTCCAGACCGACGGGCAGGGCCGCCTGGTGCTGCCCACCGGCGAGGTGCTGCAGCCGCGCATCACGGTGCCGGCGAACGCGACCGATCCGGCCATCGGCCCCGACGGCCGCGTGACCGTGCAGCTGAACGGGCGCATCCAGCAGCTGGGCCGCATCGAGCTGGCCACCTTCGCCAACCCCGGGGGCCTCCAGGCCGTCGGCAACAACCTGTTCGTCACCACGGCCAACTCCGGCACGCCGCAGACCGGCGCCGGGGGCGGGGGCGGTCGCGGCACGATCGTGCAGGGCGTGCTCGAGGGCTCCAACGTGCAGCTGGCGACCGAGATGGTCGCGATGGTCACCACGCAGCGCGCCTTCGAGGCGTCGAGCAAGGTGGTCAGCGCGACCGACGAGATGTGGGGCATCGCGAACGGGATGCGCCGGTGACCGGGCCCGCACCCATCGCGGCGCCGGCCCCGGGCCCGGCGTCGCCCGCCGCGGCGGCTCCGGCCGTGCGCGGCGCGCGCGAGGCGGGTGGCGCCGACGGGCGCGTCGCGGAGGCGGCGCGCGCCTTCGAGGGCGTGTTCATGTCGATGCTGGTCGAGGAGATGTTCTCGGGCACCGAGTTGGCGGCCGCCCAGCCGGTGTACGGCGGGCTGATGACGCAGAAGTTCGGCGATGCGCTCGCCGAGTCCGGCGGCATCGGCCTGGCCGCCATGCTGACGCGGCAGGCGGAGGGCGCATCGTGACCCCGGTGCAGCGCTGCGAGGACTGCGGGCGCCTGTTCCCGTACCTGCCCCGCACGGTGTGCGCGCCGTGCCTGGAGGTCCGCGAGGAGCGGTTCCGCCGGGTCCGCGACTGGTACCGCGCGAACCCGGGCGGATCGGTGGCGGACGCGGCGGCGACCACGGAGGTCACGGTCGCCGAGATCGGGGCGTGGATGGCCGAGGGCCGCCTGCTGCGCGTGAGCGTGGGCGACGACCTGGCCGCGCCCTTCCGCGCCGACGAGGAGCGCCGCGCCGCGATCCGGCGCGCGCTCGCCACCACCGACGCCCCCGCATCCGCGGCGGCGCCACCCGCGGCGCCCGATCGGCGCCGCGGCCTGTACGGGAGGGAGCACTGATGCGCCGGCTCGTCATCGCCCTGGCGGAGTGCCTCGACGAGGCGGTCGCCGTGCAGGAGCGCCTGCTGGAGCGGCTGCGCGCGCAGCGCGTCGCCATCGTCGCGGGTGACGCGGCGCGCGTGGAGGAGTCGTCGCTCCGCATGGAGGAGGACGTCCTGCGGCTCGGCGGCATCGAGTCGACCCGCAACCGCATCGCCGCCGAGCTCGCCGACGAGCTGGGGGTGGTCGTCTCGCGCTGGTCGGCCCTCCGCGAGGCCCTCACCGAGAACGAGCGCCGGGCGCTCGCGCCGCGCGTGACCCAGGTGGAGCGCCTGGTGCGCGACCTGGAGCTGCAGAACACCATCAACGGACAGCTGGTGCGCACCGAGCTCGCGCTCGTGGACACGTCCGTCCGCAGCCTCGGCAACGGGGGCCGTCGCGCCGTCACCCGGGCCTACGCCCCCGGCGGCGCCACCCCCGCGCCGCCGGCCGCCACCCCCGTCCTCCTCAACCTGGCCGCCTAGGGCCCCGAGACCATGCCTTCCACGTTCTTCGGTCTGTCGTCGGCGCTGTCGGGCCTCATGGCCCACCAGCGCGCGCTCGACACGACCACCCACAACATCACCAACATCAACACCGAGGGCTACACCCGCCAGCGGGTGGACATGCGGGCGGCGCCCTCGTTCCCGCAGCCCGCCGTCAACACCGAGGTGGCCCCCGGTCAGCTGGGCACGGGCGTGCAGATCCAGGACTTCGCGCGCCTGCGCGACCAGTTCGTGGACCTGCAGTTCCGCTCCCAGACGGCGACCCACGGGCAGCTGGACGCCCGCGCGAAGTCGCTCGACCGGCTCAACGAGGTGGTCGACGAACCGGGCGACACCGGCCTGACGAACCTGCTGGGCAAGTTCTGGTCCAGCTGGCAGGCGCTGTCGCTCAACGCCGAGAGCCCCGCGACCCGCGAGGCGGTGAGGTCGGCGGGCGTGCAGCTGGCACAGGGCTTCGCCGACACGCGCGCGCAGCTGGTGGCCTCGCAGGACGAGGCCGACCGCCGCATCACCGCGACGGTGGACCAGCTGAACCTGTGGGCCGGGCAGATCAACGAGCTCAACCAGGCGATCGGCAAGGTCGTCGGGGTCGGCATGTCGCCCAACGACCTGCTCGACCAGCGCGACCTGCTCATCGACCGCATCGCCGCCACGGGCGAGGTGGCGGTGACGACCCCGGGGCCCAACGGCAAGATCTCGCTGGCCTTCGGCGGACAGGTGCTCGTGGACGGCACCTCCGACACGGTGAACCCGGTGGCGGTCACCGCCGGCGGCGCGGTGACGGTCGGAGGCGTGCCCGCCACCGTCGCGACGGGCGCCCTGCGCGGCCTGATCGACATCCGCGACACCACCGTGGGCGGCGCCGGCGGCTACATCGCGGCGCTGGACGCGCTGGCCGCGACGGTGGTCACCGAGGTCAACTCCCGGCACGCCGCCGGCTTCGGCCTGGACGGCACGGGCGGGCGCGCCTTCTTCACCGGTACGGATGCCGCGACGATCGCCGTCGATGCGGCGGTGGTCGCGTCGACCGACGTCATCGCGGCGTCCGCGACCGCCGCCGGTGCGCCCGGCAACGCCGACAACGCGGTCGCGCTGTCGCAGCTGCGCTTCGTGGCGCTGACCATCGGCGGCCAGACCAGCACCATCGACGGTGCGTGGAGCGCCTGGGTGAGCCGCCTGGGCGTGGACGCCGACCAGGCCTCCCGCCTGCGCGAGGTGCAGGAGGGCGTCCTGCAGGTCGCCACCGCCCGGCGGGACGCCGTGAGCGGGGTGAACATGGACGAGGAGGTGGCCGACATGGTCCGCTTCCAGAAGAGCTACAACGCCGCGGCCCGGATGATCACGACGCTCGACAGCATGCTCGAGACGATCGTGAGCCGTATGGGCCTGGTCGGTAGGTAAGCCGTGCGCCACGCGCGCATCCCGATGCCATGGAGGGCGTCGCCGTGATCGGTCGAGTCGGTTCGCATCAGATGGTCCGCAACTTCCTTGCGGGCATGGACGACAACAACGTCCGCGTGGCGGAGGTGCAGCGCCAGCTGACCACCGGCAAGCGCGTCAACAACCCGGCCGACGACCCCGTCGGCCTCGGCCTCGCGTTGGGCATCCGCCACGACCTGGACGCCGTGCGCGCGTGGTCCCAGAACATCGCCGACAGCCGGTCGTGGCTGTCGGCGACCGACAGCGCGCTCGGCAACCACCTCGAGATCCTGCAGCGCGCCCACGAGCTGTCGGTGCAGGGCGCCAACGGGAGCCTCTCGGCCGAGGCGCGCAGCATGATCGCCACCGAGATGCGCGCGCTGCGCGACCAGGTGGCCGAGACCGGCAACGCGAGCCTGGGCGGGCGCTACCTGTTCGGCGGCACCCGCACCGACCGCGCGCCGTTCGACCTCACCGTGCCCGGCACGGTGGCGCCCGTCGACACCGGCCTGCTCAACCGCGAGGTGGGGCAGGGTCAGGTGATGAGCGTCAACGTGACCGCCGACCGCGTGCTCGGCCCGGGGGGCGGCACGCCGGACGTGTTCCAGACCCTCACGGAGATCGCCGACGCGCTCGACGCGGGCGACCTCAACGCCGTGGGCCGGACCGGGCTCGACCGGCTCGACGCGCACATGGACAACATCAACAGCCTGCGCGGCGAGGTCGCGGCCAAGATCAACCGGGTGGAGCTGACCAGCAGCCGCTTCGCCATCGACGACATCGCCCGGCAGGACCAGCTCGCGCAGATCGAGGACACCGACATGGCCCAGGCGATCATGGAGCTGCGCACGCGGGAGAACGTGCTGCAGGCCTCCCTGGCGGTCGGCGCCCGGGTGATCCAGCCGAGCCTGGTCGACTTCCTGCGGTAGGGCCCGGCGGCGCGCGGCGCCGCCGGGCCCTCGCCGCTCAGCCGGTGACGGCGGGCTGCACCCGCACGGTGCGCCGCGAGAACGTCGTCTGGGCGCGGGCCGAGACGGGGCGGGCGTTCGTGGCCGTCGCCGTCGCGACGTTGGTGCGGGTGCCCACGACGCGGCTGCCCGCGCGCAGGGTCACCACGATCGTCCGCGACTGGCCGGGACGCAGGGTCCCCACGTTCCAGGTGGCCACGCCGTTGCGGAGCGTCGCGAAGTTGCGGCGGGCGACCACCAGGCCACCCGGCAGCCGGTCGGCCACCTGCACGTTCCGGGCGACGACGGGGCCGCGGTTGGTGACGCGCACGGTGTAGCGCACGACCTGGCCGCTGCGCGCGGTGCGGGGACCGACCTTGGTGATGCCGAGGCGCGGGGCGCGCGGGGCCTGCGTGACGGTGCCGAGCGGCACGCCCGCGGGCGCCGGCGTCGTGACCGTCGGCGCCGGGGCGGCCGCGGTGAAGACGGCGGTCGCCGTCGCGCTCAGGGTCGCCGGCTCGGCGAACACGGTCGACTGGTGCTCCCGCAGCGGGTCCACCTGCACCAGCTGCGCGTCGCCGGGCGCCGTGGCCGTGACGGTGACGGAGCCGGGGGCCTCGCTGCGCACGGTCACCTGCCCGGCGCCGGAGGCGTCCAGGGTGACGCTGGTGGCCGACAGGGTGCCCGTGCCGGCCGTCACCGCGAGGGTGACCGTCGCGCCCGGCGCGCCCTGCAGGGTGACGACCGCCTCGCCCGCGCCGGCGGCCGGGGTGGACGCGGTGGCGGAGAGGGCGGCGGGGGAGGCGGTCGCCGCGAGCGCCTCGTCGCGCAGGGCGAAGGCGGCGGCGTTGAGCGCGTCGTCGGCGGTGGGCCGGGTGGCG
>DATMJR010000104.1:0-2242 GCA_035553775.1 Miltoncostaeaceae bacterium
CCCCTCCACCAGGCGCGTCACCTCCGCGGCGTGCCGGCGCGGCGCGGGGAGGGCGGGCGCGGGCGGATGGACGTCCGGAGGGAGAGGGTGCCGGTTGTCGGTGTCCAGGTTCCAGCGCCCGCCCACCGGCAGCGGGCCGTCCATCAGGACGCCCAGGCGCGCGCGCTGCCATCGGTAGAAGTGCTCCATGCGCAGGCGCCGCGCATCGCGGTCAGCACGAACCGCAGCTTCTGCCGGTGGTAGGGGTACCGGCGGCACACCCGCAGCGACTCGATCAGCACCACCGGTGCCTCGGGCGCACGGGCCAGGGCCGAGTTGTGCGCCAGGGAGAGCTGCGTCCCCCACACCACCACCGCGCGCCCGCCGGCCGGGGTCGCCTCCATGGACCGCAGCGCAGCAGCCGGGCGGGGGTGGGCAAGGTGGATGCGGCCGCGCCCCGCGGGGGAACGGGACGCGGCGACCGCGTGCCGGAAATTTTCTCCGTCGCGCCGTCGATTCCGGGCGCCCCCGTTCGACGCCCCGGTAGAACCCACCCCAGGAGGAACGATGCGCTTCATGGTCCTGGTCCCCGGCAGCCCCGAGACCGAGCGCGGCGACATGCCGAGCACGGAGCTGCTGACGGAGATGACGCGGTACAACGAGGAGCTGGTGGCCGCGGGCGTGATGATCGCCGGCGACGGCCTGCACCCGACATCCCGGGGCGCCCGGGTCCGGTTCGCCGGCGGCGAGCGGACGGTGATCGACGGCCCCTTCACCGAGGCCAAGGAGATCGTCGCCGGGTACTGGATCTGGGAGTGCGCGTCGCGCGAGGAGGCCATCGAGTGGCTGAAGCGCGCGCCGTTCGACGGCGGCGTCGAGGTGGAGCTGCGCCAGGTCTTCACCACGGAGGACTTCGGCGACGCGCTCACCCCGGAGCTGCGCGAGGCCGAGGCCCGCATGCGGGCGCAGACCGGCCAGGAGTAGCCGTGGCGGCGTCGGCGGCGCACCGCGCGATCGACGCCGTCTGGCGGATCGAGTCGGCCCGGCTCATCGCCGGGCTGACCCGCGTCGTCCGGGACGTCGGTCGTGCGGAGGACCTCGCCCAGGACGCGCTCGTCGCCGCGCTCGAGCAGTGGCCCGAGACCGGGATCCCCGACAACCCCGGGGCCTGGCTGATGACGGCGGCGCGGCGGCGCGGGGTGGACCTGCTGCGCCGGCGGAGGGCGCTGGAGCGGCGGCACGAGATGCTCGGACGCGAGCTGGAGACGCTGCAGCGACTGGACGAGGGTGATCTCGCCGCGCGGGTCGACGAGGTGCCCGACGACCTGCTGTGCCTGGTGTTCATGACCTGCCACCCCGTGCTGCGGCGCGAGGCGCGCGTCGCGCTGACCCTGCGGCTGCTGGGCGGGCTGTCCACGCCCGAGATCGCGCGGGCGTTCCTGGTGCCCGAGGCGACCGTCGCCCAGCGGATCGTGCGCGCCCGGCGCACCCTCGCCGAGGCGCGCGTGCCCTTCGAGGTGCCGGGGCGCGGGCAGCTCGGCGAGCGCCTGCCCGCGGTGCTGGAGGTCGTCTACCTGGTCTTCAACGAGGGCTACGCGGCGACGGGCGGCGGGGACTGGGTGCGGCCGGCCCTGTGCGCCGAGGCGCTGCGCCTGGGCCGCATCCTGGCGGCGCTGATGCCCCGGGAGGCCGAGGCGCAGGGGCTGCTCGCGCTCATGGAACTGCAGGCCTCGCGCCTGCCCGCCCGCGTGGGACCGGATGGCGCGCCGGTGCTGCTGGCCGACCAGGACCGCGCGCGCTGGGACCACCTGCTGGTGCGTCGCGGCCTGGAGCGCCTGCGCCGCGCGGAGCAGCTCGGCGGCGCCCTCGGCCCCTACGCCCTCCAGGCCGCCATCGCCGGCTGCCACGCCCGCGCCCGCAGCGTCGACGCGACGGACTGGCCCCGGATCGTGGCGCTGTACGACGCGCTCGCGGCCCTCACCGGCTCGCCCGTCGTGGAACTCAACCGGGCGGTCGCCCTCGCGATGGCCTACGGGCCGGCCACCGGGCTGGAGCTCGTCGACGAGCTCGCCGGCGAGCCGGCCCTGGGGCGCTACCACCTGCTCCCGAGCGTCCGCGGCGACCTTCTCGCCCGGCTGGGCCGCCACGGGGAGGCGCGCGACGAATTCCGTCGCGCCGCGGAGCTCTGCGGCAACGCGCGCGAGCGCGAGCTGCTGCGGGCGCGCGCCGACGCCTGCCCGCCCTCGCCGTCCGCCGCCCCGGG
>DATMJR010000105.1:0-5428 GCA_035553775.1 Miltoncostaeaceae bacterium
TGCCCGAGGGGCGCTGGGTGTGGTGGCGGGGCGAGGTGACCGAGGTCGCCCTGCGCCCCGCCGCCGGCTAGGGGCGCAGCCGGAAGGGGGGGTACTCGTCGCGCATCAGCGCCGCGTACGCCACCACGCGGAAGACCCAGCGGTTGAGACCGACCAGCAGCCCGAACAGCTCGCGCGGGTAACGGCCCCGGAACAGCAGCACGACCCCGGCGAACAGCGCCAGCAGGCCGATCAGCCCGCCGCCCGCCGGTCCCAGGAACCAGCCCCAACCGGGGCCGTCGGCGCGGCCGAAGGTGACGACGCCGCTAACGAAGACGGCCACCACCAGGTAGTGCGGGATCGCGAGCAGCCACCACTTCACGAGTGCCAGGCCGCGCGACAGCTGCTCCGGATACTCCACCTCGAGGTCCGCCGGGTAGTCCGTTCGCTCCAGCGAGAAGGGCGGGTAGCGGTCGGTCGCGAGCGCCGAGTAGGCGTAGAAGCCCACCCGCCAGGTCCACCGCATGACCCCGACGTTGAAGTCGAACAGCCCGCGGGGGTAGCGGCCGGTGATGAGGATCGCGACCAGCGCGATCAGGCTCACCACGGCGAACGCGACCCACAGGAACGCCAGCACCACGTAGTGGGGGATGGCCAGCAGCCACTTCACCAGCCACAGCCAGCGCGAGGGTGTCTCGGTGAGGTCGCCGCGCACGTGCACCGGGTAGGGGGCCGCGGCGGGCGTCTCATCGGGCGACGGCTCCGCCACGGACGTCGCGGGGACGGCCATGCCCGCGCCGGGCGGAGGGGGCGCGCCGCGGGAGCCCCGGGCGCCGAGCACGATCAGCAGGACGCCGCCCGCGACGCTCACCGCGCCGAACACGAGCAGGCCGATCGCCAGCGCGAGCAGCCAGCCGACGTCCGCCCCGACGTCGGCGCGGACCGTCACCCCCGGGGAGCCGTCCGCGTTCATCACGATCGCCGACCAGTCGCCCCCCGTGGCGTCCCAGGTCAGGGTCTGCGTGCCGGGGCCCTCGGCCCGCGCCACCCAGAACACCTGCTCGCCGGGCGGGGTCCGGGGCGCACCGCCCTCCGTCCGGTCGTAGGTGACCCGGAACGGGTCGAGGTCGACGTCCTCGACGCGGTCGTGGGCCACGTCGCGCAGGTACCTGTCCAGGTCCTGGGCCCGGGCGACGCCGACGAACACCCGTCCGCCGTCCTCGGAGGTGGCCCGGATCCGCACGTCGGCCAGCGACCGGTCGAGCGGCCAGTCGCTGAAGCCCTCCGCGTTCTCGGCGGTGATCGCGCGGGTGGGCGTGGAGAACGTCTCGGTGCGCGTGGTGAAGAAGCCGTCGTCGTCGCGCTGGGTCTGGTCGGCCCACAGCAGTGCGCCACCGCCGGCGAGCGCCGCGAGGCCCACCAGCACCCCGAGGACCCCGAACACGATGAGGATGATCCGTCCTGCCCGCATCCCGCCTCCTCGCGCCGCCGGTCGCCGGGTGGGCCGCGCCAGGAGCATCCTCCGGCGGCGCCCGGTGCACGCGCATCGGCACGACCCCCGCGTCCGCACTGCGGCTCTTCCGCACCCCGGTCCCCGGGCACGCCGGTCGCGCCCGACGCCCCGCCCCTGCAGGGTTCGGGGCGGACGACGACGGGAGGCGGGATGGCGACGGGCACGGCGACGGACCGGGGGCGCGAGGCGCCGCCACCGGAGGAGCGGCCCTCGGCGTGGTCGGCCGCGCGGGCCTTCGCCGTGGTGATGGGACCGTCGGTCGCGCTGCTCGCGGCCGCCGCGGCGTCCCTCGGGACGGCGGCCCGGTCGCTGGCGCGGTGCCGCCGCCCGCCGGGGTGGGCCGCCGCCGGAACCGCCGCCCTCGCGGGCCACCTGCTGGTGGTGCGCCCCTGGATGCGGAACTGGGGCGCCACCCCCGAGGAGCGGGTGATGCCGCTGCCCGGGGACGAGCTGACCCCGGAGCCGGCGGTGCGGTCGACGCGGGCGATCGCCATCGCCGCCCCGCCGGAGCGGGTGTGGCCGTGGCTGGCGCAGATCGGCCAGGACCGCGGGGGCTTCTACAGCTGGGCCTGGGCCGAGAACCTCGCGGGCTGCCGGATGCGCAACGCCGACCGCATCCACCCGGAGTGGCAGCACCGCGAGGTGGGCGAGACCGTGTACCTGCACCCCGCGACCGGCCTGCCCGTCGGCCGGTTCGACCCGCCCGAGGTGATCGCCCTCACCGGCTGGGGCGCGTTCGTCGTGCGGCCCGGACCCGGCGGCGGCACGCGGTTGATCGCCCGCAACCGGCAGCGGCGCGGTCCCGCGTACCTGGTGTACGCGCTGCTTGTGGAGCTGCCCCACGTGGTGATGGAGCGGGCGATGCTGCGCGGCATCCGTGCGCGCGCCGAGCGCGGCGCGGCCGGGGACGGCGCCGGGTGAGGGTGCTGCCGCGCCCGCGCCACGTCGAGCGCCACCGCTCGGGGCGCACCGGGTGGCTGCGGGCGGCGGTGCTGGGGGCCAACGACGGCATCGTCTCCATCGCCGGCCTCGTCCTGGGGGTCGCCGCCGCCGGCGCGGGGCGCTCCGATCTGCTGCTGGCGGGCGTCGCCGGCGCCGTGGCCGGCGCGCTGTCGATGGCGGCGGGCGAGTACGTGTCGGTGTCGTCGCAGGCGGATGCCGAGGCGGCCGACCTGGAGCTGGAGCGCCGGGAGCTGGAACGCAACCCGGATGGAGAACTCGACGAGCTGGCCGCGATCCATGCGGCGCGCGGCCTGTCGCCCGACCTGGCGCGCCGCGTCGCCGAGGAGCTGTCGCGCGGCGACCGGCTCGCCGCGCACGCACGCGACGAGCTGGGCTTCGACGAGGGCCACCGGGCACGCCCCTGGCAGGCGGCGTGGGCCTCCGCCGCCGCCTTCTCCGCGGGCGCGGCGCTGCCGGTGCTGGCGACGCTCGCCCCGGACGGGGCCCGGCGGCCGCTGATCGTCGGGGTCACGGTGGTCGCCCTGGCCTTGCTCGGCACCGTCGGCGCGATGCTCGGCGGGGCGCCGGCGCGCCGCGCCGCGCTCCGGGTCGTGGCCTGGGGCGTGGCGGCGATGGCGCTCACGTCGGCGGTCGGTGCCGCGGTCGGGGCGGCGGTGTGACCGTCCCGGGTCCTCGCGAGGCGCCCCGGCCGTTATCGCCGGGGGAGAACACCGCGGCCCCACGAAAGCCTCACGGCTCGTGCTCGGCCAGCTCCCGGAACTCGTCGGGCACGGCGTTGCGCTCGGAGAGGGCGGCCGATGCGTAGCCCACCGCCGAGCGGCCGAAGCGCTTCCGCACGGCGTCCATGGACCGGTCCACCGCCAGCCGCGTGACGGCGCGCGGGGACCCGGGCCGCAGCGGGTCGTCGTCGGCGGGCGCCAGCTCCAGCTGCACGGGCGGGGCGGCCTGCAGGTTGCCCACGGACACCGCCAGCAGCGTGACCTCCCGCTCGCCCGGATTGTCGGCCAGGGCCCCGGCGACGAGCTCCTCGGCGACCTCCCGCAGGGTCAGGGTGGACGCCACCGGCCCGGGCAGCGTCGCCGAGCGGGTGACGCTCCGCAGCCCGGGGAAGCGCACGCGCACGGTGACCGTGCGACCCGCGCGACCGTGCGCGCGCAGGCGGGCGGCGACGCGGTCGGCCAGGTGTCCCAGCACCTCGCGCAGCAGGTCGGGGGAGGGCACCGCGCGCCCGAAGGCGGACTGGGCACCCACGGAGCGGGACCGCTCGCCGGGGCGCACGCGGCGCGGATCCTCGTTGGCGGCCAGGGCCTGCAGGGAGGCGCCGAGGCCGGGGCCCAGCAGGCGCGCGAGCGCCTCGGGCGCGGCGGTGCGCAGATCGCCGACGGTGGCGATGCCCCGGGAGGCGAGGCGGTCCTCGGTGGCGGGGCCGACGCCCCAGATGAGCCGTACGGGCAGCGGATCGAGGAACGCCCGCTCGTGCGCCGGGTCGACGACGCACAGGCCGTCCGGCTTGGCCACCTGCGAGGCGATCTTGGCCAGGTGCTTGGTGCGCGCGGCGCCGATGGAGATCGGCAGCCCCACCTCGTCGCGCACCCGCCGGCGTATCTCGGCGGCGATCTGCGGCGGCGGGCCGAACAGGCGGCCGGAGCCCCCCACGTCGAGGAACGCCTCGTCGATCGAGATGCGCTGCACCAGCGGGGTGTAGGCGCCGAGGATGTCCATGACGCGGTCGCCCAGGCGGCGGTACTCGGCGAAGTGGCCGCGCACGAACACCAGCTCCGGGCAGCGCTCGCGTGCGCGCCAGCCGGCCATGCCCCCGGCCACCCCGAAGCGCTTGGCCTCGTACGAGGCCGCCAGGACGACGTTGCCCCCCACGGCCACCGGCCGGCCGCGCAGCGCGGGGTCGAGCAGTTGCTCGACCGAGGCGTAGAAGGCGTCGAGGTCGGCGTGCAGGATGGACGGGAGCGCGTCCACGTGCCCACCCTACCGAACGCCCGTTCGCCGGCTCAAGACCGGGGTGCCCCCGGCGGCCCGCCCTCCGGTCCTGGCGGGCGGGCGCGCGGATCACCGGCACACTAATCTCGCGGATCGGCCCCGCACGCGGGATCCGCGAGCCCGCCGACGGGCGCCGCGCATCGACAGGAGGAATGCATGGCACTGCAGATCAACGAGACGGCCCCCGACTTCGAGGCGGAGAGCACCGAGGGGCGGATCCGCTTCCACGAGTGGATCGGCGACTCCTGGGCGGTGCTGTTCTCGCATCCCAAGGACTTCACCCCGGTCTGCACCACCGAGTTGGGCTACATGGCGCGCATCAAGCCCGAGTTCGACCGCCGCGGCGTCAAGATCCTCGGCCTGTCGGTGGACCCGCTCGACCGCCACGCGGGGTGGGTGCGCGACATCGAGGAGACCCAGGGCGCGGCGCCGAACTACCCCATCATCAGCGACGCCGACTACGCCGTGTCCAAGCTGTTCGGGATGCTGCCCGCCGAGACCGCCGGCGACGCCACGAGCCGCACCCCCGCCGACAACCAGACGGTGCGCAACGTCTTCGTCATCGGCCCGGACAAGAAGATCAAGCTGATCCTCGTCTACCCCATGACGACCGGGCGCAACTTCGACGAGGTGCTCCGCGTGGTCGACTCGCTGCAGCTCACCGCCCGGCACCGTGTGGCGACCCCGGCGCAGTGGCAGAACGGCGACGACGTGATCATCGCCGGGTCGGTCTCGAACGACGAGGCGCGCGAGATCTGGCCCGACGGCTGGCGCGAGCCGAAGCCCTACATCCGGATCGTGCCGCAGCCCGGCTGAGGCTCTCGCCGCCCCCGGTGACCGGGGGCGGCGCTCACCGGGCGTGCGCGGAGGGACCGCGCCCGCCGTTCGCCGCCCCGCGCCCGGTACCGCGCGGCCTTACGCCGTCGCGGAGGGCGCCCGGGCGGGCCTAGGCGTCCTGCCGCCGGCCCCCCGCCCGCC
>DATMJR010000106.1:0-3637 GCA_035553775.1 Miltoncostaeaceae bacterium
GCCCGAGGCCCAGGTCGATGCGGGGCCCGGGACCGACGGGCTCACGGCATACGCGCTGCGTCGCGGCATGGGCGCGGACGACTTCCCGTCGCAGCTGGGCGAGCTGCTCGCGCACCTGGGCGACGGATTCCCCGCCGACCACCCCTACGCGCGCGTGCGGGCGGAGCCGGCCGACGTGCCCGCCCCGCCGGTCTGGATGCTGGGCTCCAGCGACTACGGGGCACGTGCCGCCGCCGCCATCGGCGCCGGCTTCGCCTTCGCACGGCACCTCAACCCCCGCGGCGCGGCCGAGATGCTGGCGCTCTACCGGCGCGAGTTCCGGCCGGGGCGGGAGCCGGAGCCACGGACGATCCTCGCCCTGTCGGCCATCTGCGCGCCGAGCGACGAGGAGGCCGACCACCTGGCCTGGTCGATGGCGCTCGGGCTGATCCGGATGCGCCAGGGGGCGCCGATCCCGCTCCCGCCCCCCGACGAGGCCGCCGCCCACCGCTACACGCCGGACGAGCAGGATCAGGTGCGCCGGTACCGGCGCGCGCAGGTGCTCGGCGCGCCCGCGACGGTGCGTGCGCGCGTCGAGGAGCTGGTGCACGAGACCGGCGCCGGCGAGGTGATGGTGATGACCGCGGTGCACGACCACGATGCGCGGATCCGGTCGTACCGACTCCTCGCCGAGGCCCTGGGGGCCGTGCCCGCCGGGGACGCCCGGGCGGTCGTCGCCGGGTAGCCCCGCCGCCCGGTGGGGCGTCCTCCCCGGCCGGGGCGTGGCGCGCCGGCGCGATCCGGGCTATACCCGAGGTGCCTCTGCGGGGAGCCCGATCCGTGCATGCGCACTGGCCCTGGGGCCCGACCGATGTGGCGGCGATCGCGTGCCCGGGAGATAAGGTGCCGCGGTTGGTCCCCGATACAACACCCGTCGCCCCTGCGAACGGAAGGTGACCGTGAACGCTTCGGCCCGTGACCTGCCCGCCTCGGCCCTCGTGGCCTACCTGTCCGCCGAGTTCGGCGTGACCGAACGGCTGCCGGTGTACTCGGGGGGGCTCGGCGTGCTCGCCGGCGACCACCTGAAGGCGGCGAGCGACCTGGGCGTGCCGCTCGTCGGCGTCGGGCTCTTCTACCGGCACGGATACTTCCGGCAGCGCCTGACGCCCGACGGGGAGCAGGTGGCCTGGTACCCCCGCAACGAGCCGGCGGAGCTGCCGCTGGAGGCGGCCTGCGGCGCGGACGGCGCGCCCGTCGAGGTGGTCGTGCGGCTGCGCGACGAGGACGTGCGGCTGCGCGTCTGGCGCCACGAGGTGGGCTCGGTGCCGCTGCTGCTGCTGGACGCCGACGTGGAGGGCAACACCGAGGAGGCCCGGCACATCACCGACGCGCTCTACGGTGGCGACCGCGAGACGCGCATCCGGCAGGAGATCCTGCTCGGCGTCGGCGCTCTTCGCGCGCTGCGGGCCCTGGGGATGGACCCGAGCGTCATCCACATGAACGAGGGGCACTCGGCGTTCGTGCAGGTGGAGCGCCTGCGCGAGATGGTCGTGGGCGAGGGGTTGGACGTGGAGACGGCGCTCGAGCGGCTGCCGCGGGGCGTGGTCTTCACCACCCACACCCCCGTGCCCGCCGGCAACGAGGTGTTCGCCACCGATCTCCTGCGCGAGTACCTCGTCGACGCGCTGGACGAGGTGGGGCTGCCGTTCGCGCGCTTCCGTGAGCTGGGCGTGATCGACCCCCAGGAGACCGGCTTCGGCATGACGCCCTTCGCGCTGCGCACCTCGGGTGCCGCCAACGGCGTCGCCCAGCTGCACGGCGAGGTCTCGCGGCGCATGTGGGCCGGCATCTGGCCCGACCTGCCCGTCGACGAGGTGCCCATCGGCGCCGTCACCAACGGCGTGCACGCGCCCACCTGGGTCGGCCCGGATGTCGCCGCCGAGCTCGGCGCGCGCGGTGTGGACATCGCCGGCGGTCCCGACGCGGGTGGCTGGGACGCCGCGGCCGGCATCCCGGACGAGGTCCTGTGGCGGGTGCGCCGCGCGGCCCGCGGCCGGCTGTTCGACGCCCTCCCGGAGCGTCTCGCCGGCACCGGGGCGGACCCGTCCGACCTGGCCGCCGCCGCGGGCCTCGACCCGGACGCGCTCACGATCGGGTTCGCGCGCCGGTTCGCCACCTACAAGCGCGCGGGGCTGATCTTCTCCGACCTGCCGCGCCTGGCCCGCCTGGTCAACGCGGCGGACCGGCCCGTGCAGATCCTGTTCGCCGGCAAGGCGCACCCGGCCGACGAGGGCGGCAAGGCCCTGCTGGCCCAGGTGGTCGCCGCCACCCGCACCTCCGATTTGCGCGCCCGGCTGCTGTTCATCCCCGACTACGACACCGCGCTCGCCGCGCTGCTGGTCGCCGGCGTGGACGTGTGGCTCAACACGCCGCGGCGGCCGCAGGAGGCGTCGGGCACCTCGGGCATGAAGGCGGCCCTCAACGGCGCCCTCAACCTCTCCATCTCCGACGGCTGGTGGCCCGAGGCCGCGCCCGGCACGGGCTGGACGATCGGGGACCCGTCGTGGACGGAGGAGGGCGACGTCCGCGACGCCAAGGACGCCGAGTCGCTCTACCGGCTGCTGGAGGAGGAGGTCGTGCCCCTCTTCCACCGCCGCGACGCCGACGGGCTGCCGCGCGAGTGGCTGGCGATGAGCCGCGCCGCGATCGTCGGCGCGGGCCGGCGGTTCACCACCGCCCGCATGGTCGGCGACTACGTGCGCGAGTACTACCTGCCGGCGCACACGGCGACCGCCGCCACCCGGCTTTCGCAGGGCGCCCGCGCCTGACCGCTCCTCCGCCCCGTCCCGCGTACGATCGGGACGGGGCGAACAGGGGGACGAGGTGGACGGCGACACGCTGCGGGCGCTGCAGGCGCCCCTGAAGGCGCGGTACCGCGACGACCCGGACGCGGCGGTGATCACGCTGACGGCCACCGGCGACGTCGACGGCACCGGGGTCAGCTGCCGGGTCGAGACGGGGCGCGCCCTGGTGGAGGCGGGCCTGCACCCGGCCACCGGCGGCGACGGCTCCCTCGCCTGCTCGGGCGACATGCTCCTGCAGGCGCTGGCCGCCTGCGCCGGCGTGACCCTGCGCGCCGTCGCGACGGCCATCGGGGTGGAGATCCGGGGCGCCCGTGTGGTCGCCGAGGGCGACCTGGACGTGCGGGGGACCCTCGGCGTGGACCGCGCGGCGCCGGTGGGGTTCCGGGAGATCCGGCTCCGGGTGGAGGTCGATACCGACGCCGGTGCGGACGAGCTGGCGACGCTCCTCCGCCTGACGGAGCGCTACTGCGTGGTGCTGCAGACCCTGCGCGGGGCGGTGCCGGTGCACGCGGACGCGGTGCGGGCGGGCTGAGGCGGCGCTCCGGCCGCCGCCCGCCGCGAGCCGTCCGGTGCGCTACCGGACGTAGCGCAGGAACACGACCCCGCCGCCGAAGGTGCGGGTCTCGGCGAGCCGCAGGTCGCGACGCACCGCCGGCGGGAAGTACGGCGTCCCGCCTCCCAGCACCACCGGGTGGACGAACAGGTGGTACTCGTCCACGAGGTCGTGCGCGATCAGCGTGGCGGCGAGCCCTGCGCCGCCGACGCCGATGCCCGCGCCCGGCTGCTCCTTGAGC
>DATMJR010000107.1:0-7742 GCA_035553775.1 Miltoncostaeaceae bacterium
CCCCCGGAGGCACCCCTGCCGCTCCTCGACGACGACCAGATCCGGTCCGCCCTCGCCGGGCTCCCGGGGTGGGAGCGCGACGGGGACGCCCTGGTGCGCGAGTTCACCCACGCCGACTTCCTCCAGGCGGTGCTGTTCGTCAACCGTGTCGCCGGGGCCGCCGAGGCGGCCGACCACCACCCGGACGTCGACATCCGCTGGAACCGGGTCCTCATCCGCCTGTCCACCCACAGCGCGGGGGGCGTGACCGACCGGGACGTGGCGCTCGCGGGCCGCATCTCCGGGCTGGCCTAGCGGGGCCGGCGATCGCCGCGGTCGACCTCCTGGCCCGGCTGGCCCGCCCGGCGCTCTTCCGCGCGGACCCGGAGCACGCGCACCACGCCGCCGTGCGGGCGACGGCCCTCGCCGGGCCGGCGCTCGGCCGGGTCGCGCGGCTGCGCGTGCGCGACCCGCTGCTCGCCCAGCGGGTGTGGGGGCTGCCCTTCCCCAATCCGGTCGGCCTCGCCGCCGGCTACGACAAGTGGGGTCGGGCCGTCCCCGGCTGGCAGGCGCTCGGCTTCGGGTTCGCGGAGATCGGCACCGTGACCCGGGACGCCCAGCCGGGCAACCCGCGGCCGCGGGTGTTCCGGCTGCCCCAGGACGAGGCGCTCGTCAACCGCCTGGGCTTCAACAACGACGGCGCGGCGCGCACGGCCGCCCGGCTGGCCCGCTGGGACCGGCGCGGGCTGCTCCACCGGATTCCGCTGGGCGTGAACATCGGTAAGTCCCGGGCGACCCCGCCCGAGGAGGCCGTCGGCGACTACCTCGCGACGCTCGACCGGCTGTGGCCCTACGCCGACTACGTGGTGCTCAACGTCTCGTCGCCCAACACCCCCGGCCTCCGCGACCTGCAGGAGTCGTCCCAGCTCGCCGGCATCCTGGAGGCGGTCCTCGACCTCAACCGCTACAAGGCGACCGTGGTGGGCCGGCGGCCGCGCCCCGTGCTCGTCAAGGTGGCCCCCGATCTCACGGACGCCCAGCTGGACGCGGTGGTCGACCTGGCCGTGGCGCTCGCCGTCGACGGCCTGATCGTCTGCAACACCACGGTGGAACGGACCGGCCTGCGCGCGCCCGCCGCCCTGGCGGCGGAGACGGGCGGCCTCTCCGGGCGCCCCCTCGCCGGGCGGAGCCTCGCCATGCTGCGCCGGGTGGTGGCGCGGGCACCCGGCCTGCCCGTGGTCAGCGTGGGCGGCGTCGCGAGCGCCGACGACGCGTGGGAGCGGCTCGCCGCGGGCGCCCAGCTCGTGCAGGTGTGGACGGCGCTCGTCTACCGCGGTCCGGGCCTGCCGGCGGCGATCAACCGGGGCCTGGTGCGCCGCATGCGCGCGGAGGGGCTCGGCGGCATCGGCGAGCTCATCGGCAGCGACGCGCGGACCTGACGGGGGCGGCCTGTTCGATCTGCACGACCTCGCGGTGATCCTGGTGGCGCTCGCCCTGGCGAGCGTCGCCGCCGGGCGGCTGCGCCTGTCCGCGATCCCGGTGTTCATCGTCGCCGGCGTCCTGCTGGGGCCCGAGGCGCCCGGCATCGACCTGCTGCACGGCACCGAGGGGATCGAGGTGATCTCGGACCTCGGGATCATCCTGCTGCTGTTCTTCCTCGGCTTGGAGTTCTCGCTCGACCGGCTCACCCAGGCGCGGCGCCTGGTCGGCCTCGGCGGCGCGGTGGATCTCGCCGTCAACGGCACGCTCGGCTTCGCGCTCGGCGCATTGCTGCTGGGGCCCGGCATCGAGGCGGTCCTGTTCGCCGGGCTCTTCTACGTCTCCAGCAGCGGGATCGTCACCCAGGCGCTCTTCGACCTGCGCCGGCTCGGTGACGACGAGACCGACCTCACCCTGGGCGTGCTCGTCTTCGAGGACCTCGCCATCGCCCTGTTCCTGGCGATCACCGGAGTGCTCGCGGCGGGCGGCGAGGTGGACGCCGTCGGGGTCGCCGTCACCGGGATCGTCGCGCTGCTGTTCGTCGGGGGCTTCCTGCTGGCGAGCCGCTACGCCGACCGGGCGCTGGCGCCGGTCGTGCTGCGCCTCAGCCGCGAGCAGCTCTTCCTGGGGGCGCTGGCGGTCGCGGTCGGGGGCGCCGTATTGGCCGAGGAGGCCGGCGTCTCGGAGGCGGTGGGGGCGCTGCTCGCCGGGGTCCTGCTCTCGGGCACCGAGGTCCGCGACCAGATCGAGCAGCAGCTGCTCGGCCTGCGCGACTTCGCCGCGGCCATCTTCTTCTTCGGGTTCGGGCTCGCCGTCGATCCCGGCGGCCTCGGCGAGGTGTGGCACTGGCTGCTCGCGGCGGTGCCGCTGGCCGTGGTGGGCAAGGCGCTCGGCGGCTACCTGGCGGGCCGTGTGACCGGCTTCAGCCGGCGGCAGGGGGTCAACGTCGGCGCGGCGCTGGTCGCCCGCGGCGAGTTCACGATCATCCTCGCGCAGCTCGCCGCCGCGGGCGTCGCGCTGGACGCCACCTTCCGCGGCAACGTGGAGGCGTTCGCCGGCGTCTTCGTGCTGGCGACGGCTATCGTGGGAGTGCTATTCATGCGTGAATCCCGCCGCGTCGGCCGCCTGCTCTTCCCCGCGACCCCGACGCCCCGGCGACGACGAGCACCAGGAGCGCAGCGGCATGGTTGAGGTCCGCGAGACCCGGCTCCCCGGGGTGGGCACCAAGTTCACGATGCGCATGCACACGGGCGAGAAGGTGTGCGCCGTCGTCCACGTCGACGGCCTGCGCGAGCTGTACCACTTCCTCGGCGACGACGACGAGGAGCCCGTCGTCGTCACGCTCAACGACGAGGAGGCGCGCCAGCTCGGCGCCATCCTCGGCGGCGTGGTCTACCGGCCCCAGCTGGTCAAGGACCTGGAGCTGGTGCTCAAGGACCTGGTCATGGAGTGGATCGAGCTGCCCGCGACCAGCCCCATCGTGGGCCTCACCGTCGCCACCTGCCGCATCCGGTCCACGACGGGCGCCACGATCGTGGCGATCCTGCGGGAGTCGGCGTCGCTGGCGACGCCGCACCCGGACGAGGTGCTGCACGCCGGCGACACGCTCGTGGTGATCGGGCGCCCCAACTCCTTCGACGACATCCGCCGCCTGGTGGCCGAGGGGCCGCCGGTCGAGGCCGGGACCACCACCACCTAGTGCCGGCGGGCGCCGGGGGGACCGCCTCCGGATGCCGCGGCGGGGGCGGATCCTGAACACGCAGGAGGCACTGCGCGACAGCGCCGTCGCGCTCGCCGCGCCCGCCGCCGCGGGGAGCGCGGCGTGACGGCGGGGGTCCCGCGCCGGCGGCGCACCTCGCTGCGCGGGCTCCTGGCCCGCCTGGTGGCCGCCGTGGCCGGGGTGCTGCTGGTGCTGATCGCCGTCGCGGGTGCCGGGACCCTCATCACCGCCTCCGACTACCGCGACGCCGGCGAGCTCGCCGTGCAGCGCCAGGAGGCCGCCAACCAGCTGCTGGTCGACCTGCTCGACGCCGAGACCGGCAACCGCGGGTACACCCTGAACCCGCGCGGCGACTACCTGCTGCCCTACACCGAGGCGCGCCGGCGCTACCCGGACGACCTCGCGCGCCTGATGGAGGTCGTCGCCGGGGAGCCGACCCTGGAGCGGCAGGTGACCGAGCTCGACCTCACCGCGCAGCGCTGGTTCACGGAGGCGCGCGAGCTGGTGCGCCTGCGCCGTCAGGGCCGGCAGGGCGAGGCCCTGCGCCGCATCAACCAGGGCATCGCCAAGACGTACATCGACGAGTTCCGGCGGGGTTTCGCCCAGCTGCGCGAGGGCGTGGAGGAGGCGCGGCTCGCGGCGCTCGAGGAGGCGGACCGGCGGCGCGACCTGACCCTGTTCGCCATCGTGCTGTCCGCGCTGCTGGCGCTGGTGGTGCTCGTCAGCACCACGCGGCAGCTGTGGGCGCGCATCGGCGGGCCCATCGGGCAGCTGGCCCTCGGCGTCGGCCGGGTGGCGCGGGGCCGTCTGGCCGAGCCCGTGCCCACCACGCCCGGCGCCGTGCGGGAGCTGGCCCAGCTGACGCAGGGCTTCAACACGATGCAGCGGCAGGTGCTGCAGCAGCGGGAGGCGGTCGCCGCCGCCGCCCGCCGGGAGGTGGCCCAGCGCACGGAGCGGCGACTGTGGGAGACCGTCCAGACCGGGCTGCTGCCCTCGCGCCTCCCGCGGTATCCGGGGTACCGCGTGGTCGCCCGCTACCGGTCGGCCGACGCGGAGCTGCTGGTCGGGGGCGACTTCTACGACGCCGAGGTGCTGCCCGACGGGCGGCTGGCGGTGCTGGTGGGGGACATGGCCGGGCACGGCGCGGCGTCGGCGGCCCAGGCCGCGGGGCTGCGGTTCGGCTGGCGCACCCTGCTCGCGGTCGACCCCGCGCCGTCGACGGTGCTCCCGGCCCTGAACCGCCAGCTCGCCCGGCCGGAGCTGCGCGCCGACGGCCTGTTCGCCTCGCTGCTGCACCTGGTGATCGGCCCGGACGGCACCGGGGAATTCGCGCTCGCGGGACACCCGCCGCCCCTGGTGCTCTCGGCCGACGGGTGCGCCGAGCTGCTGCCGGACGGCATCGGTCCGCTGCTGGGCGTGATGGACCGGGCCGCGTGGCCCGTCACCGCCGTCCGCCTGGCGCCCGGCGAGACCCTGGTCGCCTTCACCGACGGCCTCATCGAGGCGCGGCGGGCGCCCGCCGGCGCGAACGGCGGCGGCGCGTCGGAGGTGTTCGGCGTCGCGCGCGCCTGCGAGATCCTGGAGCGGGAGAGCAGGGCGGCGGTGCAGGCCCGCGTGGAGCGGCTCGTCGATGCGGCGCGGCGGCATGACGGCGGCCGCCTGCGCGACGACGTGGTCGTGCTGGCCGTGGAGCGGATCCGCACCCCGCTGTAGGGGGGGCCGGCCAGGCCACGGGCCCGGAAGGTGGTGCCGGGCCCGGATGGTGGGGAGGCCCGGAAGGTGGTGCCGGGCCCGGCGCGTGCCGGGCCCGGCCGCCCGGTGTCCGGCGCGTCAGCCGGTGGTGGCGCCCACCAGCTTCTGGAGCTCGCCGCGCTGGAAGAGCTCGGTGGTGATGTCGCAGCCGCCCACCAGCTCCCCGTCCACGAACAGCTGCGGGATCGTGGGCCACTCGGAGTACTCGGAGAGCACCATGCGGATGCGCGGGTCCGTGAGGATGTCGCGCGCCCCGTACTCGACGCCGAGGTGGTTGAGGATCTGCACCACCTGGTTGGAGAAGCCGCACCGCGGCATCTCGGGGGTGCCCTTCATGTAGAGGAACACGTGGTTCCCGGATACCTCGCGCTTGATCTGCTCGAGGATCTCCTCGTCGGTCATGGTCAGGGTGTCGGTCATGTGTCCTCCGGGGCCCGGGTGCTGAGCGCGAGTGCGTGGATGCTTCCGTCGTCCAGGCGGGGCTTCACCGCCGCGTAGACCATTCGGTGCTGCGTGAGGAGCGGGACGCCGGCGAACTGCGGCGCGACGACGCTCGCCCAGAGGTGGTCGCCGCCGCCCTGGTCGACCACGTCGACCTCGGCACCGGGCAGCGCCGCCTCGATCATGTCCTTGAGCTCGTCGAGATCGGCCATGGGCGGAGGATAACCGCGTCCCCCCGGCCACGCCCCCTCACGCGGTGCCCGCGAGCTCCCGCGCGAGGGCCTCGGGGTCCGTGACCGGCGCCCGGCAGGTCGCGGCGCGGCACACGTAGGCCGCCGGGCGGCCGTCCACCGGGGGGCGGTCGCGCAGCAGCGGCGCGGCGTCGGCCGCCGCCGGGTCCGACGGGTCGCCGGCGGCGATCGTCGTGCCCGGGCCGCCCTCGCGCCGGGCCGTCTCGACCAGGGCGCGGGTCGCCGGATCCCCCATGGGCCCGACGATCGCCACCTCCCGGCGCTCCCCGGCGAGCAGGTCGGCCACGGCGAGCGCGGTCGCGAACGCGTGCGGGTACGCCGCGACCTCGTCGCGCACGGTGCCGATCGCCGCCGCCGCACGGTCCTCCAGCGCGGTGTCGCCGGTGAGCGCGGCCAGCCGCAGCAGCACGGAGGCCGCCTGCGCGTTGCCGCTGGGCGCCGGGTGGTCCTCGACGTCGCGGGTCCGCGCCACCAGGGCCTCCCCGTCGGCCGGCGCCAGGTGGAAGCCCGCCCCGGCATCGTCGCCGAAGAGGCGCAGCAGATCGTCGGCCAGCGTCCGCGCCGCGCGCAGCCAGCGGGGCTCCCAGGTGGCGGCGTACAGCTGCAGCAGCCCGTGCGCCATGTGTGCGTGATCGTCCAGCTGCCCGAGGTGACGCGCGCGGCCGTCCTGCCAGGTCCGCCGCAGGCGCCCCTCGACCACCATCCGCGCGAGCACGAAGTCCGCGGCCTCCCGGGCGGCCTCCAGGTGGTCCGCGCGCCCCAGCAGCGCCCCCGAATCGGCCAGCGCGGCGATCGCCAGGCCGTTCCACCCCGCGATCACCTTGTCGTCACGTGCGGGCGCCGGCCGCCCGGACCGGGCGGCGTAGAGCGTGGCGCGGGCGGACGCGAGCAGCGGCGAAGGATCGGTCCCGATCTCGCGGGCCACGGCCTCGAGCGGCGTCACCACGCTCAGGATCGTGCGGCCCTCGAAGTTGCCCTCGGCCGACACGCCGTAACGCAGGGTGACGGCCCGCAGCTCGTCGGGGGTGAGCAGGGCGGCCAGCTCGTCCGGCGTCCAGGTGAAGAAGGCGCCCTCGCCGCCCGGGCTGTCGGCGTCCTGCGCGGAGGCGAACGCGCCGCCCTCCACCCGCATCTCGCGCAGCAGGTAGTCCAGGGTCGCCTCGGCGACCCGGCGCCAGCCCGGCGCGCCCGTGAGCTGGTGGGCCTGCAGGTACACCCGCGCCAGCAGCGCGTTGTCGTACAGCATCTTCTCGAAGTGCGGCACCAGCCAGTGCGCGTCGGTGGAGTAGCGGTGGAAGCCGCCGCCCACCTGGTCGTGCATGCCGCCGTCGGCCATGCGCGCGAGCGTCAGCTCGGCCATCCGCCGCGCGTTCACCCGGTCCGGGTGACGCCGGGCGTGCTGGAGCAGGAACTCGAGCGCCGTCGAGGGCGGGAACTTCGGAGCGCCGCCGAAGCCGCCGTTCACCGGGTCGAAGGCGCGTGCGAGCCCCACCAGGGCGTCCTCGACGAACCCGGGCGTGAACCGGCCCCCGGAGGAGGTCCGCTCGGCCGCGGCGCGCAGGCGCGAGGCGACCTCCTCCGCCTGGGCGTGCACGTCGCGCCGGCGCGTCAGGTAGGTGTCCGACACCGCGCGCAGCAGGTCGGGGAAGCCCGGCATGCCGCCGCGTGGCGTGCGCGGGAAGTAGGTGCCCGCGAAGAACGGCCGGCCGTCCGGGGTGAGGAACACCGTCATCGGCCAGCCCCCGGACCCGCTCAGGGCCACCGTGGCCTGCATGTAGAGGGCGTCCACGTCCGGGCGCTCCTCGCGGTCGACCTTCACGTTGACGAACAGCTCGTTCATCACCGCCGCCACCGCGGGGTCCTCGAAGGACTCGTGCGCCATGACATGGCACCAGTGGCACGACGAGTAGCCGATCGACAGCAGCACCGGGCGGTCCTCGGCGCGGGCGCGGGCGAACGCCTCGTTCCCCCACGGATACCAGTCGACCGGGTTCTCCGCGTGCTGCCGCAGGTACAGGCTGGATTCGTCGGCGAGGCGGTTCACCCCCCGACCATAGGCCCCCGGGCGCTGCCGTGGGGCGCCCCCGTCCGCGGGGGCCCGGGGGCGCTACGGTGGCGGC
>DATMJR010000108.1:0-15328 GCA_035553775.1 Miltoncostaeaceae bacterium
GTGGGCGACTGGGAGTAGGCCAGCACCAGCCGGGTGGCGTCGGTCTCGCGCAGGGCGGTCTCGATGCCGCGCGACTCCGGCATCACCGGGATGTGGTCGAGGCCGCGGCGCAGCGGCAGCGGGTCGTCGTCGACGAACCCGACCACCTCGATGCCGCGTCCGGCGGCCTGGATGCGCTCGGCGAGCGTCTGCCCGGTGTTGCCGGCGCCGTAGATCAGCACCCGCTCGGGGCGCTGCACCCGCGCCCGGCTGCGCACGACCGCCCGCACCACCAGGGCGCTCGTGAACGCCAGCACCAGCCAGGCGCCCATCGCGAGCGCCTCTGAGCGGCCGTAGGAGTTGGGGCGGATGAGCAGCCCCAGGAACATCCAGGCGAGGGTCATGCTGGCGAGCGCCGCCGCGAGGCTGCGCGCCTCGTCGAGCGCCGACACCGTGAGCGCCTTGAACCCGTACAGCCCGAAGAGGGCGAACACCGGCGGTGAGACCGCGGCGAAGAGCAGCCCCGAGCGCAGCGCGAAGCCGTCACTGGGGAAGCTGAGCAGCAGGTTGCTGGCCAGCATCCCCAGCGCGAGCGCCGTGAACAGCAGCACGTCGCCGAGCATGAGCGCCCCCGCGGTACGGCGGCACTCGCGCTCGTAGCGCAGGCTGGGCGACCAGCCGCCGGTTTCGGCGGCCGGGCTGAATATGTGGTCTTTTCCCTGGGCCAGTTTCCCGCTCATACGGCATCCGTTCCGCGTCGATTCGAGGTCGTGCTGCCGACGATGGTACGTCCGACCCCCGGTGGTGGTGCCCCCCGCAGGTCCGGACGTCCCCTGTACGAACGAGCCGGATGCGGCCCGGGGGCCGGTTGCTACGGTCTGACGCTCATGCCCGCCGGTCCCACCACGGGGGTCGCGCTCGTCGCGGACTCCCTGCCCCTCGGGGGGGCCGAAAGCCTCAACATGCGGGTGCTGGCGGGGCTCGACCGCGACCGCTTCCACCCGATGGCGATCTGCCTGCGCGAGCCGGGCCTGATGGCCGACGCGTACCGGGCGGCCGGCGTGGACGTGCACGTGATGGGCCGGCGCGGCCTCGCCCACCTCGGCACGGTGCCGCTGCTCGCCCGGGAGCTGCGCCGCCGCGACGTCGGCGCCGTCCTGCTGGTGCCGCACCACGCGACCATGGCCACCGCGCCACTGGCGGCGCGCCTCGCCGGCGCCGGGACGGCGCTGGGCCTCCACCAGATCTGGGGCGCGCGCATCGGCATCCCCAGCTTCCCGCACCACACCGTCGAGATCGCGTTCCTCCTGGACGCGCTCGTGCTCCTGACGCGGGCGCAGGCGCAGTACCTGCGCGACGAGGAGGGGTTCGGCCGCTTCCCGTGGCGCCGCACGCGCATCGCGCTCATCCCCAACGGCATCGACATCCCGCCGCCGCCCACGCCCGCGGACCGCGCATGGGCGCGTTCCGAGCTCGGCCTGCCGGCCGCGGCGCCCGCCGTCGGCATCCTGGCGGCGCTGCGGCCCGAGAAGGACCACGAGCTGCTGATGCGGGCGGTGTCCCGCCTCCGCATCGCGCACCCGGACCTGCACCTGGTGCTCATCGGCAGCGGCGCCCGCGAGGCGGAGCTGCGGGCCGCGGCCGCGGCGCTCGGCATCGGGGGGGCGACCGTGTTCGCCGGCTTCCGCCCGGACGCGGTGCGCCTGCTGGCGGGGCTCGACGTCAAGTGCCTGGTCTCGGTGCAGGAGACCTTCCCGACCTCGGTGCTCGAGGCGATGGCCGCCGGCCTGCCGGTGGTCACCACCGACCCGCCGGGCGTGCCCGACCTGGTGGTCGAGGGGCTCACCGGCCACCGCATCCCCGTGGGTGACGAGGACGCCCTCGTCGCCCGCCTCGGCGCGCTGCTGGCCGACGCCGACGCCCGGCGGCGCATGGGCGCCGCCGGACGGCTCCGCGTCGAGCGCGAGTTCCCCATCACCCGCACGGTCGCGCGGTACGGCGAACTCTTCGCCGCCCTCGCCGAGGGCCGGTGAGCGGCGGCCCCGCCGGCGCCCCGGGACCCCGGGGCACGGCGTCAGCCGGCGGTGCCCCGCACGATCCGGGTGAGCACGCGCTCGGTCTCGCGGACCGAATGCTCCAGCGTGAAGTGCTCCTCCAGGCGCCGCCGGGCGGCGTCGCCCATGCCGGCGCGGCGCGCGTCGTCGCGCAGCACCTCCACCAGCCGCTCGGCGAGGCCGGCCGGGTCACGCGGCGGCACCAGGTAACCGGTCGCCCCGTCCTCCACGAGCTCGGGCAGTCCCCCGATGGCGGTGCAGACGGCGGGGAGGCCCGCCGCCATGCCCTCCAGCACCGCGAACGGCAGGCACTCGACGGTGTACGAGCTCAGCACCACCACGTCGACGATGCGCAGAATCTCGTCCACGTCGGACCGCATGCCCGCGAAGATCGCCCGGTCGCCCAGGCCGAGCTCGGCCGCCAGCGCCTCGAGCCGCCCGCGCAGGGGCCCGTCGCCCACGATCAGCAGCCGCGCCTCGGGCAGGGCGTCCACGACGCGGCGGGCGGCGCGCAGGAGGGTGGCGTGGTCCTTCTCCTCGCGCAGCACGGCCAGGATGCCGATGACCGGGTCGTCCGGTCCGATCCCCAGCTCCCGCGCGGTGTCGCCGCGGCGGCCGCCGCGCCGGTCGGGGGTGTACTCCGACGGATCCACGCCGTTGTGGATGATGCGGATCTTGCGACCGGCGATGCCGAGGTCGTTCACGAGGTAGGGCACCTGGCCGAACGCGACCCCCAGGTAGGCGTGCGTGAGGCGGTCCACCGCGCGGTCGAGCACGCGCTCGCGCCGGCGCTTGTCGACGTCGCCGCAGTTGTGCTTCCACACCACGTGGCGCGGCACCCGCGCGACGCGCGCCGCGACGGCCCCCAGCACCTCCGCCAGGAAGCCGCGGGTCACGACCACGTCCGGGCGGAACGCCCGGATCTCGCGGACCAGATCCTTCACGATCAGGTGCGCGTCGCGGCTGCGCCGGTCGAGCGAGGCGAGGCTCGCGCCCGCGTCCTCGAGGTGGGCGTACATCGGTCCGCGCTGCTGGATGGTGACGATGTGCGCGCGGATGCGGTCGGGGTCGAACCGCGGGACCACCCGGGTGAGATGCCGCTCCGCGCCGCCGACCGACAGGGTGGGCGCGACGAACATCACGCGGATGGGGGCGCCCCTCATGGCGGCCGGGGACGGTAGCAGGTGACCGAGGGCACCGTCTCGCGCGAGCGCGCCGGCCGCGCCGTCCTGTGGGCGTCGATCGGCTGGTACTCGACCTTCGTCCTGTCGTTCGCGTTCAACATCGTGACGGCGCGGCTGCTGCTGCCCGAGGTGTTCGGGCTCGTCGCGCTGGTGCTGATCGTGGTGACCGTGGCGCAGCTGTTCGCCGACGCGGGCACCCGCGCCGCCCTCGTGCACCGCGAGACGCGCATCGAGGACGCGGTGAGCACCGCGCTGATCAGCGTCCCCACCGCCGGCTTCCTCGGTTCCTGCCTCATCGCCGCGTGCTCGCCGCTGTTCGCCGCCTTCTACGGCGAACCCGAGCTGACCTGGATCGCGTTCGCGATGGCGTGGCTGCTGTTCATCTTCTCGCTCTCGCTGGTCCCGGACGCGCTGCTGCAGCGGCGGCTCGACCTGAAGCTGCGGCGCGCGGTGGTCGACCCGCTGTCGATCGTGGGTTACGGCGTCACGGTGATCATCGGCGCCCTCGCCGGCCTGGAGGCGTGGGCCCTGGTGCTGGGCCAGTACGTCAGCTTCACGATCGTCACCGTCGGGTGCTGGGTGCTCGCCCGGCCGCGGTTCCGTGAGGGTCGTCCCAGCTGGGGGATGTACCGGGAGATCGGCCGGTACGGCCGCGGCCTGCTGGCGGCGAACAGCGTCGAGGCGGTGGAGGGGCAGGCGGCCCCGGTGGTGCTGGGGCGCGCGCTGGGCACCGAGGCGGTGGGCCTCTACAGCGCCGGCACCCGGATCGGCAAGCTGCCGCTGACCGGGATCGTCCAGGTCACCGGGGGGATCGTGTTCGCGACCCTCGCCCGGCTGCAGGGCGAGATGGACCGGTTCCGGGCGGTCGCGTTCGAGGCCCTGCGGATGAACGCCGTGCTGGTGCTGCCGGTGGGCGTGACCTTCATGGCCCTGGGCGAGCCGATCGTGGTGGTGCTGTTCGGCGAGGTGTGGCGCGGCGCCGGCATCGTGCTGCAGTTCATCGGGTTCTGGGCCGTGTGCCTGGGACTCGGCGACAACGGCCGCGAGATCTTCAAGGCGATCGGGCGCCCCTTCCTGGTGGCGCGGGCGGCCATCATCGAGACCACCGCCACGATCGCCCTGCTCGCCATGTTCTGGATGATGGACGAGATCAGCCTCTGGACCGTGGGCCTGACGCGGGCCATCACCGCGGGGATCATCCTGGGCTGCTACGCCGTGGGCGTTCACGCGGTGGGGGCGCTCCCGCTCGGCTGGCAGTGGCGGGCGGTGCGGGGACCCGTGGCCGCGGCGATCGTGCAGGCGGGGGTGCTGGTGGGCGCCCACGTGCTGCTGCCCGACGGGTTCGAGCGGTGGCACCGCATCGGTGACGTGCCGCTGGGGGTGCTGCCCGCGCTCGGCGCGCTGGGCGGGCTGTTCCTGGCCGGCATCGCCGTCTACGGCGCGACGCTGTGGCTCATCGACCGGTCGGCCATCATCCAGCTGAGGGCCAACGTGGCCACCGCCGTCCGGGGGCGGCGGGGCTGACCGCTACGGCCGGGCGGGGAGGGGCCCCCACCGGCCGGGACCTCCGTCGGCGTCAGGACCTCCGCCGGCACCACCGTCCGGCGCTCGAGGACCTCCGCCGGCACCACCGTCCGGCGTCGGAGGGGTCCTCAGCACGTCCTCCGGCAACCCCACCACCTCGCGCTGTCCGCCGGCCTCGCGGTTGAGGCGTGCCAGCGCATGGCGGTCCATGTCGGCGAGCCCGGCGATGATGCCCGCCCACACGAAGACGACCGCGTTGATCGCGACGAACAGCCGCATGTCGATCACCGCGGCGTTGAGGATCCAGCCGGTGTACGACAGCCAGAACGCCAGCACGAACCCGCGGGACACGATCCCGCGCGCGGGCAGGCGCCGGTAGGCGCGGATCGTGACGGCCAGGATCGAGGCCAGGATCCCCACCCACAGGATCAGCCCGACCGCGCCGAACTCGGCGGCGAAGGCCAGGTGGGTGTTGTGCGACAGGTACCCCCAGCCGAGCTGCCAGTCGATGCCCGGCCACGCCTGGTGGTGCACCGTGTTCACCTCGGGGAAGCGCGCGATGCCCCAGCCGAACGCCGGCTCGTTGCGGAAGGCCCAGGCGGCCGTGGCCCAGTCGTTGAGGCGGCTCTCGATCTCGCTCGTCGACGTGACCCCGCCCTGGGTGCGGTCGGCGCTCAGGAACGTCCGGAAGTTCGCCCCCACCACGGCGACGGCGGTCCCCAGCAGCAGCAGGTACCAGCGCCGGTAACCGGCGGCGAACATCCCTCCGCCCACGACGACGATCGCCGCGGCCAGGTAGATGGCGCGCGTCTGGGTGGTGAAGATGCCCACCGGCAGCAGGATCGCGACGAACAGCGCGAACAGCCGGAAGCGGATCCCGCGCTGCTGTCCCAGGAACAGCGCGGCGGCGAACGCCATCACCATCAGCACGCCGTCCGCCGCCGAGTTCAGCAGGGGGCCGCGCGACCGCTCGGGGTTCACGCCCAGCCCGGGGTCGGTGATCTGACGCGGGAACACCAGCTGCTCCAGGCCGAACCGCTGGAAGATCGTGACGACGGCGTAGTAGAGGCCCAGCCACACCAGGAACCACAGGAACAGGCGGATCGAGCGCGCGTCGGTCAGCGACTGGGACGCGATCACGTAGGCCGCCAGCGGCAGGAACGCCGCGTTCACGATCAGCACCGTGGCGGGCAGGCTCGTGGTCTCGTCCAGGGCGTGGGGCGCGACCGCCGAGATCACGTGGACGAGCAGGAACAGCACCATCAGCGCCTCGGGCATCCCGAACCGCCGCAGCGGCTGCAGGCCCGTGGCGATGCCGATGAACCACCCGGAGGCGAGGGCGGCGAAGGCGAGCCGGTCGACCGACCCCGTGCCGCCCAGCGTGACCGAGAACAGGGCCGCGACGATCCAGATCAGCACGCCGACCCGGGTCGTCCGCCAGATGCCGTAGAAGACCGCGACGCCGAGCCCGAGGCCCAGGACGAGGATCCCGTAGCCGAGCGGTGACTCGGTCTCCCCGAGACGCTCGGCGAGCTGCTGCAGCACCAGCAGCAGCCCCAGCGCGAGGGCCGCCGCGACGCCGATCCGGCGCAGCGGCAGGCCGCCCAGGTTGGGCAGGCCGCCGGGCCGCACTCCGCCCTGTGCGGTCACCGGCGCGCCCCCCGCCGGCTCAGCGCTGGGGGCGCCGCTTGGCCACCCGGGTCAGCACCACGCCGAGCACCTGGGCGTGGATGCGGTCGAGCACGTCGCGCGCCTCGACGGCGTCCGAGGTGTGGGTGTTGGCGGAGTCGACCACGAGGATCGTCTGGTCGGCGATCGAGCACACGACCTGACTCTCGGCCGCCGACAGCAGGGAGGGCGTGTCGACGACGACCAGGTCCGCCAGCGGCGTCACCCGCTCGAGCACCCGGCGCAGGCGCTCCTCCGACATCAGGCTGTACGGGTCGTTGGAGGGGGACCCGGCCGGGAGGATGAGCATGTTCGCGACGCCGGAGTCCATCAGGTTCTCCTCGACGCGCCCGTCGCCGCCGGTGAGCAGGCCCGACAGGCCCGCCGCCCGGCCGTTGCCGGCCCCGTTGGCCGCCGCGCGGTCGCGCAGGTTGGCGTCCACCAGGATCACCCGGTCGCCGACGCTCGCCCGGTTGCGGGCGATGTTGCTGGCGACCATCGACTTGCCCTCGTTGGGCGTGGCGCTGGTGACGGCCAGCACCCGGGGCTCGCCCGCCATGAGCGAGATCCCGTTGCTGAGCGCGCGCAGGTCCTCCGACCGCCGCCGCGGGTCGCCCGTGGCCACCGTGGCCAGCGTCGGCAGCCCGAGCTTGGCCCGCACCAGCTCCGGCGACGAGACCCGCAGCTGCAGCGCCCCCAGCACGACCGCCATGGCGCAGCCGAGCACCAGTCCTCCGATGAAGCCGAGGAGGGTGTTGCCGGCGATGCTCGGCGCGTTCTCGGTGGCGGTGGCCGCCTCCTCGAACACGGTCACGAGGTCGGGGCTGGCGCTCGCGCCGCGGATCTCGCTGAGCTGCCCGAGCAGCGACTGGCGCTCCGTGCGGAGCGTCTCGAGGCGGCCCTGCAGTTCCGTGCGTCGCGCGGCGGGCAGGTTGGCCACCGTCAGCTGCTGCTGGACGGACGCGATCGTGGTCGTGTTGTCGGCGAGCAGGCGCCGCAGGGGCTCGACGCGCCGGTTGAACTGCGCCTCGAAGGTGCTGCCCACGCTGCTCTCGAAGGCGGTACCGAAGGCCGTCGCGGAGCGGACGGTCTCCTGCGCGTCCGGCCCCGTCGCCTCGATGTAGAAGATCGGGCTCGAGGCCACGGGGATGGTCTCGATGGTGATGTCGTCCGGCACCGCGGCGGCCTGCCGGAGCGGCACCTGGTTGACCGGGGAGTTGAGGTACTCGGCGTAGCCGCGGGTGAGCACCGCGTTCTGCTCCGGGGACCGGGCGGCACCGGTGGTGGCCGAGCCGACGAACATCGTGGCGCGCGCGGTGTAGCTGGAACCGCCGCTGAGGCTCAGCAGCAGGGCGGCGGCGGCCGCGATCAGCGCGACGGCGAGGACCAGATACCTCCACCGCCGGATCACGTCCAGCTGTCTGAGCAGTTCCTCCACGCGCTCCCTCTCGATCCTCTCGGCGCCCGTCCACGCGGCGCCCGCGCTCCGTGCCGGCGCCGGGCATCACGGATCGCGCCGAGGGCGCTCGGGCGGGACAGCCGGATACTAGTCGGCACGCCCCCCCGGGCTGCATCGGGCGGTCGGGGGGTCTGACTTATACTCGCGGCTCATGCCCGCCCCCCCTTTGGCGCGTTTGCGCTGGTACGCGCACCGCGCGGCGGCGATGCCGCCCGCGGAGTGGCTCCACCGCACGCGGACCGCCGTGCGGGTGGCCGCCGAGCGCCTGGAGGCCTCCCGCGCCGGCGACGGCGACGGCCCCGCGATCGCCGCGCCCGACGCCGGCTGGCCGCGGCCGCCGGGTGCGGTCGCCCTCGTCACGGCCGATGACGTGGCCTACGTCCGCGGCCTGCCGGGCGTGGTCGACGCGGCGCGGCGGGTCGCCGACGCCGCCCTGGAGGGGCGGGTCGAGCTGCTGCGGCACCGTGACGTGGTGCTCCCCGACGACCCCGACTGGCACCTGGACCTCTCGACGGGGCACCGCTACCCGGAGGTCCACTGGAGCCGCGTCGAGTACCGCGCCGCGGCGGGGGACCCCAAGTGGCTGTGGGAGCTCGGCCGGCACCTTCACGTCGCCCACCTCGCCCGGGCCTGGCGGCTCACCGGCGACGACCGCTACGCCCGCCACGCCGCCCGCCACCTCGACGGCTTCCTGCGCCAGTGCCCGCCCGGAGTGGGCATCCAGTGGCGCGTGGGCCTCGAGCTGGGCCTGCGGCTGGTGGCATGGGCGTGGATCGTCGAGTTCCTGCGCGACTCGCCCGCGGCCACGCCCGGGCGGGGCGAGGCGCTGCTGCGCTCCGCCGAGGCCCACATGGCATGGCTGGAGCGCTACCCCTCGCTCCACTCGTCGGCCAACAACCACCGCCTGGGCGAGCTGGTGGGGCTGGTGGTGGGCGGGCTCGCGTTCCCGCAGCTGCCCCGGGCGGGGGAGCGGGCCGAGCGGGCGCTCGACGGCCTGGTCGCCGAGCTCGGCCGGCAGGTGCACCCCGACGGGGTCAACGCCGAGGCCGCGGTGGGCTACCACGCGTTCGTGCTGGAGCTGTGCCTGCCCGCCATCGCCGCCCTGCGCCGCGCCGGGCGCCCGGTGCCGGAGGGGCTCGCCGCCCCCGTGCGGGCGATGGCCGACGTGCTCGGCACGCTCGCCTCCGACGGCGGCACGCTGCCGGCGATCGGCGACGACGACGACGCGGTCGCCGTGCAGCTGACCTCGGTGCGCGACGACGACCGGGAGCGCCTGCTGTCGCGGCTCCGCAGCGCCGCCGCGCTGGTGGGCGCGGAGCGGGCGCGGGTGGCGCCGGGCATGGACGAGCAGACCGCCTGGCTGTGCGGACCCGGGGCCGAGGTGGTCCGGCCGGTGCGCCGCCTGCCCGGCAGCGCGGCCTTCCCGGCCGGGGGGCTGGTCGTGCTGCGGCGCCGCGACACACCCGCGGGAGAGCTCCGCGCGGTCCTGCGCGCGGGTCCGTTCGGCCTGGGGCCGATCTTCGCGCACGCCCACGCCGACCAGCTGACCCTGTGCGTCGCGGCGGGCGGCGAGGAGGCGATCGTCGACGCGGGCACGTTCACGTACTACGGCGAGCGCCGCTGGCGCGACTACGCCCGCTCCACGGCCGCGCACTCGACGGTGACGCTGGACGACCGCGACCAGGTGACGCCGGCCGGAGCGTTCCTGTGGCGGCGCCACGTCGAGGGCGTCCTGCAGCGCGTCTCGCTCGACGGCGACGTCCAGAGCGTCACGGCCCACCACGACGGCTACGCCCCCGTGCGCCACGTGCGCACCGTGACCCTGTCCCGGGAGGGCCTGGAGGTCGTGGACCGCCTCAGCGGGGGCGCCGGCGGTGACGAGCACCTGGTGGGACTGCGGTGGCACCTGGCCCCCGGCGACGTCGAGACCGACGGGCCGCGGGCCCGCTGGCGCGGACGTGCCGCCGCCCTGCGGATCGAGGTGGCGGGCGCCGGGCCGGTGCGCGTCGTGCGCGGCTGCGCGAGCCGGCCCATGGGCTTCCGCTCGACGGCCATGAATGTGTGGGAGCCCTCGCCCACGCTGGTCGCCGAGGCGCGGCTGCGGCTGCCGGCGGTGGTGACGACGCACATCGCCGTGGACGGGGGTGCCACGGCGATCCCCTCCGACGCCGTGGACGGGGGTGCCGCGGCCGCACCCGGGGGGACCCCGGCGGAGGCGCCGTGACCGCCCGGGCGGGCCGTCCCCGCGTGCTGATCGTGGGGCCCGGCCCCCGTTCCTCGGGCGGGGTCTGGTCGGCGATCGCCACGCTGCTGCGCTCGCCCCTCGCCGAGCGCTACGCGCTGCGGCACGTGGCGACGCACCGCGACGGCGGGGGGGCGGCCAAGCTCGGGCAGGCCGCCGGGGGCCTCGCGCGGGTGGCCGCGGCGCTCGCCGGGCGGCGGGCGGACCTGGTGTGGATCCACACCTCCGCCGGGGCGTCGTTCCGCCGCAAGGCGATCGCGGCCGCGATGTGCCGCCTGGCGCGGACGCCCTACGTGCTGCACGTCCACGGATCCGCCGTGCCGGGCTGGTACGGGTCGGCGCACCCCCTCGAGCGCGCGCTCGTGCGGCGGACCCTGCGGACGGCGGATCTGGTGGTGGCACTCGGGCCGGCATGGCGCGGGCCGTTGACGGGCATCGCCCCGTGCGTGATCGCCTGCGTCATGAACCCGGTGGACGTGCCCGCCGCCGCGCCGCGCGCGGACCGGCCCGCGGGGCCCGTGGTGTGCACGGGCCGGCTGGGTGACCACAAGGGCTCCGCGGTGCTGATCCGGGCGCTCGCCCGGATGCCCGCCCGTCATGCCGACACGCGGCTGGTGCTGGCCGGCGACGGGGACCGCGGCCCGCTGCGCGACGAGGCCGCCCGGCTCGGCGTGGGCGACCGGGTGGAGCTGCCCGGGTGGATCGGCGCCGCGGAGGTGGGCGACCTGCTCGGGCGCGCGGGGGTCTTCGCGCTGCCGTCACGCAACGAGGGCCTGCCCATGGCGCTGCTGGAGGCGATGGCCCGCGGGCTGCCCTGCGTGGTGACGCCGGTCGGTGCGGTGCCCGACCTCGCCGAGGACAGGGTGCACGCCCTGTTCGTGCCCCCGGACGACCCCGCGGCGCTGGCCGAGGCGCTCACCGCCCTGCGCGACGACCCGGAGCGGGCACGCGCCCTGGGCGACGCCGCGCGCGCCCGGGTGGCGGCGCTCTGCGCCACGCCCGTGGTGGCGGACGCCCTGGACGCGTGCTTCCGCGGGGTGCTCGACGGCGCCACGGGGCGGGCCCGGGGGCACGGGGAGCGGGCCCGCGTCGTCTGAGGCGCACATAACCGCGGTGCGCCCGGAGCCGGCCCTGCACCCGGCGCTGGCGCCGCTCGCCCGGGGCGACTGGGACGGGCTGCTCGACCGGGTGGGTAACCGTGACCCCCTGCGGCGGCTGGCCGTGCTGGCGCTCACGGCGCCCACCGTGCCGTCGCCCGTCGTGGCGTGCGTGTGGCGGCGGGGGCGCCTCGCCGCCGCCGCCCCGCTGATGCTGGGCCGGGAGCGCGGCCTGCGCGTCGCCCGCACGCTCGGCCACCCCGCGAACTGGTTCGACGCGGAGCCGCCTGCCGAGACGGACGCCGTGGAGCCGCTGGCCCGCGCGCTCGCGGGCCTGGGTGCCGACGTGGTGACCCTCGCCGAGGTCCGCCCGGGAAGCCCCCTGGCCGCAGCGCTTGGCGCGTCGGTCCCCGTGCGGGTGCGCCGGGAGTCCCCCACGTACCGGGTGCGCACCGCCGAGGGGGGCCGCATGGCGGGCCGCCGCCGCGAGGCCGGCCGCGTGCTGCGGCGCGCCGAGCGCGCCGGCGCCCGCGTGGAGGTCGACACCCTGGCCGGGTGGCGCGAGGTGCAGTGGTCGCTGGATGCGGCGCTGGACCTGCACCTGCGGCGGTGGACCGACCACGAGGCCGGCGCCGGCGGGTACCCGCCGCACGAGCTGGTGGCCACGCCGGAGGGCCGGGAGCTGGTGCGGCGCTGCATCGCCCACCTGGGGCGCGGCGGCGCCCTGCGCCTCACGCGGATCGTCATCGACGGCCGCCTGGCGGCGTTCGCGCTCGCCGCGGTCGTCGGCGACCACGCCGTCATGTACCGCACCGCCCACGACCGGACCTCGCCGCACGCCTCCGGCCTCGGGGCCGCCGCGCTGGTGGTGTCCCTCGGCGATCTCGCCGCCGAGGGGGTCGCGCAGGTGGACCTCGGCGCGGGCGGGGACGCCTTCAAGAGGCAGTTCACCGACCCCGAGCCGGTGGTGACGCTGCAGGCGGCGGTGAGCCGGCGGGGCCGGCTGCTGCTGCGCGCGGGCTCCCTCCGGCAGGTGCTGCGCCACCGGTCCGGGGGAGGCGGACCCCCCGCCTAGGGCGGTGGGGCCCCGACCTCGTGGGGGTGTACCTGGCGAATCCGTCACGTAGGTTGGTGCCCGCCCAGGCCTCCCACGTGGCCCGCGGCGCCCGACGCGATACGGAGGTCCCACATATGAGTCGTCCCGCACGGAGCACTGGACGCGGGCACCGCCCGCTGTTCACGGGTGCGCTCGCTTTGCTCGTCCTGCTGATCGCCCAGGTGGCGTCGGCGATGGGCGCGACGCAGGTCTGGACCGGCACGAACCCGGCGACGCCGGACATCGGCCTCAGCGGGATCGAATTCTTCTACCCCGACGGCAGCCCGATCACGATCGACGGCGACACCGCGACCACGATCAATTTCACGATCGACGGGGAGCCCCAGGTCGGCTACTGCATCGACACCACGCGCCTGTTCAGCGTGGACCCCGAGGAGGTCGTGCTCGCGGCGGCCGAGCCGACGGCGGCCAACCGGGCGATCACCTGGATCCTGCTCAACCGCACGCCGACCGGCGCGCCGACGCCCGAGAAGGAGCTGCAGGGCGCGGCCGGCCAGCTGGCGGTGTGGTTGCTGCGCAACCAGGTGAGCCAGACCACCCCCAGCGACGACCCGACGCTGAACGCGGCGGCCTTCGCCCTGCGTGACGAGGCGCTCGCGGCGACCGCCACCCCGGCGGCCCTGCAGGTGTCGGCGACCTCCCCGACCGCCGGTGCCCGCCAGTCGACGGTCACCGTCACCGGCGCCCCCGGCGCCGTGGTCGATCTCTCGGTCACCTCCGGCAGCGGCACCTTCTCGGCCGGCCGGGTCACCCTGGACGGCACGGGCCGCGGCCAGGTCGTGCTCAGCACCTCCGACGCGGGCGCCGTCACCGTGACCGCCACCACCGCCGGCGACGGCGAGCTGGTCGAGGTCATCCCGGCCGACGGTTCCCAGGCGACGGTCTTCGCCCGCCCGGCCACCCTGTCGGCGGCGACGACGGTCACCTTCACGACGGCGCAGACCACCACGCCCGGCACGGTCACCACGCCCGGTCCCACCCCCGGTGGCGTCGCCACCCAGACGCCGCGCGCCCGCCTGGTCATCACCAAGGTCGGTCCCCGGACCGCCCGCGGCGGCCAGAACGTGCGCTACGTCATCCGCGTCACCAACCGCGGCCGGGGCGTCGCCCGCAACGTCCGCGTGAGCGACCGCATCCCGTCCGGCCTCGCCGTCACGCGCCGCAACTACACCACGCTGCGCAACGGCCAGGCGGTGTGGAGCATCGGCACCCTGCGGCCGGGCCAGTCCCGCACGATCACGATCTCCCTGCGGGCCGCCCTGCGCCTGTCGGGCTCGCGCACCAACGTCGCCATCGCCAGCGCGACCGGGCTGCAGCCCGTGTCCGCCCGGGCCGTGACGACCTTCACCCCCGCCCCGCGGCGCGTGCAGCCGCGCGTGACGGGCTGATCGCCGGCCGCGTCCCCGCCCCCTGACCGGGGGGCGGGGACGCCTCCGCCTACCCGGCGGCGGGTGCGGACGGGCCGGGGAGCGGCACCTCCCGCGCCCCGCGGTGCACCCGCCAGCGCGTGCGCTCGCCCACCCAGCGGACGCCCGACAGCGTGAACCCCGCCACCGTCAGGGCGAGCACGCGCCCGATCACACGGGATCCGCGGCGGTCGGCCGAGTGCCGCGAGGCGACGTTGAGCATGTCGATGGCGGACACCCCGCGGACCGGGTGGCCGGGGCTCCCCAGGGCGTCGAGCGCGGCGCAGAACAGCCGCCCGTGCAGCCGCCGGCCGCGCGCGGCGGGCGCCACGTAGCCGTCGTACACCCACCACACGTCGTCGCCGGTGATGTACTGCAGGCCGTTCTCGTCGTACAGGCGCTGCGCGAAGAAGAGCTGCGCGACCGGCCGCCCGTCCTGCTCCACCAGGGCGGCGCGATCGCCCCCGGCGAGGCGGCCCGCGACGACCTCCGCGCTGTTCACCAGCGCGGCGAGCGAGGGCGCGTCGCCGGGGGAGGCCCACCGCGCGCCGTGCACCCCGTCCTCGATCGGCGTCCCCGGGCGGGCCGACCAGGACTCGTACAGCGCGTACCAGTCGAGGAAGAGCACGCGCCGCGGCACCACCCGCTGCAGGGCGCGTACGGCCACCCCGGCCGGCCCGAGCTCCGACCAGATGCCGCGGGCGCGGCCGGCAAGCCGGCGGGCCTCGGGCGCCTGCGGCAGGTGGGGGGGGTGGAGCCGGTGCACGCGCACAGCTTCGACTCACGAGGTTGCGCCCGCAAGGGCGCCGCGTGCCGGGGCCGCGCACACCCGCGTCGGTATGATCCCGCGGGCCCCGCGCCGGGTCGCGCCGCGCGTCGGCGCCGTCCGGCGCCCGCCACCGGCCGCGTGCGCGCGGCCCGGCGGGCCGCGCGGTGGTCCGTCAGTCAACCCGACAAGGGGCAGGCGTGGATCTCTTCGAGTACCAGGGCAAGCAGCTCTTCGCGCGCCACGGGATCCCGGTGCCGAGCGGCGAGGTCGCCGAGACGCCCGAGGAGGCCCGCGCGGCCGCGGAGCGCATCGGCGGCCGGGTGGTCGTGAAGGCCCAGGTCCAGATCGGCGGCCGCGGCAAGGCGGGCGGCATCAAGGTCGCCGAGAACCCGGACGAGGCCGAGGCCCGTGCGCGCGACATCCTCGGGATGGACATCCGCGGCCACACGGTCCACCGGGTGTGGATCGAGGCGGCGTCGGACATCGCCAAGGAGTACTACGCCTCGATCACGTTCGACCGCGGTGAGAAGAAGCCCCTGGTGATGCTGTCCGCGGCGGGCGGCATGGACATCGAGGAGGTCGCCGCGACGCGTCCGGAGGCGCTGGCGCGGCTGCACGTCGACCCGCTCACCGGCTTCCAGCAGCACCACGCGCGCTGGCTCGTGTATCACGCCGGCATCGACGAGGCCGCCCAGCGCGGCGTCGTCGCGATCCTGGAGAAGCTCTACGCGGCGTTCATCGAGCTCGACGCCACGCTGGTGGAGATCAACCCGCTCATCTGGACGGGCGGCGGCGAGGTGGTGGCCCTGGACGCCAAGGTCACCATCGA
>DATMJR010000109.1:0-2064 GCA_035553775.1 Miltoncostaeaceae bacterium
CCGGTCGGGCTCGCGCGGCACGCCGGCGGCGGCGTAGGCGTCCGCCTCGTCGAGCGTCTCGCGCTCCAGCAGCGCGCGGGTGAGCGACTCCAGCCGGTCGCGGCCCTCGCGCAGGATCCGCAGGGCGTCGGCGTAGCACTCGTCGACGATGCGGCGGACCTCCTCGTCCACCAGCTGCTGGGTGCGCGCCGAGGCCGCGCCCGGCGCCCCCGGGAAGAGCATCGGCTCGTCGTTGGGTCCGGGAAGCACCGACACGGGGCCGATGGCCTCGGACATCCCCCACCGGCCGACCATGCGCCGGGCGATGTTGGTGACCTGCTCCAGGTCCGACTCGGCGCCGGTGGTGACGTCGCCGTAGATCAGCTCCTCCGCGGCGCGCCCGCCGAGGGCGCCCGTGATGCGCCCGCGCAGGTAGTTGGCGTCGTAGCCGTAGCGGTCCGCGTCGGGCGCCTGGAAGGTGACCCCCAGCGCCCGCCCGCGGGGGACGATCGAGACCTTGCGGACGGGGTCGGCCCCGGGGATGAGCATGCCCAGCAGCGCGTGGCCGGCCTCGTGGTAGGCGGTGCGCTCCCGCTCCTCGCGCGACATCATGATCCGGCGCTCGGCGCCCAGCACGATGCGCTCGAGCGCGTCCGCCACGTCGGCGTTGCGCACCCGCTCCTGGCCGCGGCGGGCGGCCGTGAGGGCGGCCTCGTTGATGAGGTTGCGCAGGTCGGCCCCGACCATGCCGGGCGTCGACGAGGCCATCCCGTCGAGGTCGACGTCCTCGGCGAGCGGCACGGAGCGGGTGTGGACGTCCAGGATCGCCCGCCGCCCCGCCTGGTCCGGCGGGTTGACGGTGACGCGCCGGTCGAAGCGGCCGGGCCGCAGGAGGGCGGCGTCGAGGATCTCGGGCCGGTTGGTGGCCGCCAGGACGATGACGCCCTCCGAGCCGGTGAACCCGTCCATCTCGGTGAGGATCTGGTTGAGCGTCTGCTCGCGCTCGTCGTTGCCGCCCATGCTGGCGCCGCCGCCCCGCGCGCGCCCGATCGCGTCGAGCTCGTCGATGAAGATGATCGCGGGGGCGGCCTCCTTGGCCTGGCGGAACAGGTCGCGCACGCGGCTGGCGCCCACGCCCACGATCATCTCCACGAACTCGGAGGCGCTCAGCGAGAAGAAGGGCACGTCGGCCTCGCCGGCGACCGCCCGGGCAAGCAGGGTCTTGCCCGTGCCGGGCGGCCCGGACAGGAGCACGCCGCGCGGGATCTGCGCGCCGAGCCGGCGGTACTTGTCCGGGTTGCGGAGGAAGTCGACGATCTCGACGAGCTCCTCCTCGGCCTCGTCGATGCCCGCCACGTCCTCGAACGTGGTGCGGCGGCTGCGCGCGTCGTACCGGGTCGCCCGGGAGCGGCCGAGGCCCGTGATGCCCCCGGCGGCCGAACCCATCCGCCGGAAGAGGAACACGAACAGGGCGACCAGCAGGATCACCGGGCCGAACGCGAACACCAGCGTCTGCCAGATGGGCCGCGCCGTGTCGATGGGCTTGGCGTTGATGACGACGTTCTGGCGCTCGGCCACGTCGAGCACGCGCTCCCCGTCGGCACCGCCGAAGGGCACCACCACCTGGAACTCGCGTCCGCGGCGCTCGGCGTCCTCCTGGTCGGTGAGGTCGGTGCGCGCCGTGCCCTGGATGACGTCGCCCTGGGCGGTGAACTCGGCGATGTTGCCGCGCTCCAGCTGCGAGGTGAACTCGGAGTACGCGATGTCGACCCGGGCGGGCTCCTCGCCCACCTGGGACACCACGAACCAGTTGAGCGCGAGCAGGCTCAGGAACACGACCCAGAACCACCGCCCGCCCGGGAGGCGCCGTCCGGAGGGCGCGCCGCCCGGCCCGGGGGGGCGGTCGCGGGCGCCCTCGACCCGCCAGCCCGGCGCGGGCTGCTCCTCGTCGCGGCGCCGCCGCCCGGCGTCGTGCCGGGGAGGCGGGGAGCCGGGTCGGGGGCGACGGGGCGCTCGTTCACCCCCCGACCTTGGCAGATCCCCGCGCCCGCGGCGACGCCCCCGTGCGAAGGGTCGGTCAAGGGG
>DATMJR010000110.1:0-2067 GCA_035553775.1 Miltoncostaeaceae bacterium
GTCCGCGGCCAGCGCCGCGGTCGCGGGCGGGAGCCGGTCGGGGTCGATCGGCGCGGGGGCGGGGACGTCGGGGTCCATGCCGGGCACCGTAGCCACGCCCGCCGACGGGACCGCCGTCGCCTCGCCCGCCGGCCCGCGCGCCCCGCTCCGGGCCCGCGCTCCCCGGCGCGGGGCCGGGGACCGCGGGCGGTCCCCGGTCGTCAGGCGGAGGCGAAGCGCTCGACCACGGCGCCGCAGAAGGCCTCGAGGTCGTCGGGCTTGCGGCTGGTGATGAGGGTGCTCGGCCCCTCGTCGACGACGAGCTCCTGGTCCACCCACTCGCCCCCGGCGTTGCGGATGTCCGTCTGCAGGCTCGGCCAGCTCGTGAGCCGGCGCCCGGACAGCACGCCCGCCTCGACGAGCGTCCAGGGGGCGTGGCAGATCGCCGCGACCGGCTTGCCGGCGTCGACGAAGCCCTTCGCGAACGCCACCGCGCCGGCGTGCATCCGCAGCGCGTCGGGGTTGGCGACCCCGCCCGGCAGGACGAGGCCGGCGTAGTCGTCGACGCGCGCCGCGTCGACCTCGACGTCCACCGGGAAGGTGTCCGCCTTGTCGAGGTGGTCGAAGGCCTGCACCTCGCCTCCCGACGGCGCGACCAGCACGGGCTCGCCGCCCGCCTCGCGCACCGCGCGCCACGGCTCGGTCAGCTCGACCTGCTCGATCCCCTCGCCGGCGACCAGGAAGGCCACCTTCTTGCCGCTGAGGTCTCCCGCCACGGGGTCCTCCTCCTGTCGGTTCCTGGACGGGCGGGTCCCTACCCGGTGGGAGGGCGCGGACCGCCCGCGTGAGCCGACCCACACGCGCTCCTCGGCGGTGCCGGGCCCGGCCGCGACGGGTAGGTCAGCTCCCGCGTCGCACCGGGGCCGGCCGCCCGTTGCCGCCCCGCGCCCGGGGGTGCACACTGCTCCCCGTCGTTGCGCGCACAACCACTCGAGGAGGCTCCATGACCGTGAGCGTCAAGACCGCCGTCATCTACTACTCGGCGACCGGCAGCGTGCACGCGCTGGCCCAGGCCGCCGTCGAGGGCGCCGAGAAGGAGGGCTCCGAGGTCCGGCTGCGCAAGGTGCGCGAGCTGGCGCCGGAGGAGGCGATCGCGAGCAACGAGGGCTGGGCCGCGCACGCGAAGCAGACCCAGGACGTCCCCGAGGCGTCGCTCGACGACCTCGAGTGGGCCGACGTCGTCCTCCTCGGCACCCCGACCCGCTACGGGCTCCCGGCCGCGCAGGTCAAGCAGTTCATCGACACCACCGGTCCGCTGTGGGGCCAGGGCAAGCTCGCCGACAAGGTCTACGCCTCGTTCACCTCGACCGGCACCGCGCACGGCGGGCAGGAGACGACGCTGACCGCGCTGAACAACACCTTCTACCACTGGGGCGGGATCATCGTCCCCCCCGGCTACACCGACCCCGTGCAGTTCCAGGCCGGCAACCCCTACGGCGCCTCGCACGTGAGCGCGAACGGCGCCACCCCGCCCGGCGACACCGACCTCGCCGCGGCCTCGTACCTCGCCGCCCGCGCCGTGCGGATCGCCGCGCAGCTCGTGGCCGGGCGCGCCGCCGCCTGACCCGCTCGACCCCGGCAGGGCCGGCACCCGCTGCGGGTGCCGGCCCTGCCGCGTCGCGCTCCGCGGCGGGACGCGCCGGCCGGTCACGCCCGGAAGCTCGCCGCGATCTGCTGCTCGGCCTGCTCGTAGGCCCGGCCGGCCTGGCCGAGCAGCGCGCTGATGCCGTCGAGGGCCTGCTGCAGGCCCCGGGCGGAGGCCTGCCACTGCTCCCACAGCTGCGCGAACTGCGCCGACGCCGCGCCGGCCCAGTCGCCGCCGACGAGCGGTGAGACGGCCCCGCCGAGCACGCCGAGCTGGCCGCCGATCTCCCCGGCGCCGCGGCCGACCTGCCCCGACAGCTGCTGCAGCTGCTCCGGCGTGACCTTGATGCCTGCCATCGTCCCTCCCCTGCGGCCGCCCCGGCGGCGGGCCGTGGCGCGGACGGTAGGGCCGCTCGCGCGGTCGCGTCGGGCTCCGTCCACAGG
>DATMJR010000111.1:0-4767 GCA_035553775.1 Miltoncostaeaceae bacterium
GGGCCCTGGTGCTGCTGCGCGCCGACGACGCCGCCCCCTTCTCGGCCGCCGAGGTGGCCCTCGCCGGCCGTCTCGGGGCCGCGGTGGGGGCCGGCCTGCGGCGCGGCCTGGTCCTCGCCGCTGCGGCGCGGGCGGAGGCGACGGGCGGGCCCGCCGTGCTGGTGCTGCGCATGCGGCCCGCGGTCGCCGTCGACGTGGCCACTCCGCGCCTGACCGAGTGGAGTCGCCTGATCCCCGACACCGAGGACCGGGGCGGCGTGCCCGTGGCGGTGCTGAGCGCCGCCCGCACGGCGCTGACGGGCCCCGGGGCGGTGGCACGGGCCCGGCTGCGCACGCGCGCGGGCACCTGGATGACGCTGCACGCCACCGTCGCCGACGCCGCCACGGCACGGGTGGTGGTGGTCCTCGAGCCCAGCCGGCCCCACGAGGTGCTCGCCCTGATGATGGACGCCCACGGCCTGACCGCCCGGGAGCAGGAGGTCGTCCCGCTGGTCCTGCAGGGCCTCGGCAACGCCGAGATCGCGGCGCGCCTGGTGGTGTCGCCGTGGACCGCGCAGGACCACGTGCGCAACGTGTTCCGAAAGCTCGACGTGAGCGGGCGGGCCGCGCTGGCCGCGCGTCTGTTCTTCGACCACTACCTGCCGCGCGTGGAGGCCGGCGCCGCCCCCGACGCCGGGGGGGGCGCTCGCCGCACCGGGCTGAACCGGCCCGGAACGACGACGGGCCCGCCGTGGCGGGCCCGTCGCGGTGCCGCGGTGCGGCGCGGGGTTACGCGACCGGCTTGCCGATCGCCACGCCCTTGCGGGCGTTGAACGCCTCGAGCATCTGGGCGGCGTCGGAGTCGGGCGTGCGCTCCACCAGGGCCCGGTACTTCTCGTCGAGGGTCGGGCGCAGCTCGCGGTAGAGGATGCCGAGCTTGAACCCGCCCTTCAGGGCGAGGTCGAACGCCTTCACCTTGTCGGCCGGGTCGTGGTCGGGGGCCACCTGGGTGACCAGCTCCTTCCACTCCTCCTGGTGGTTGTTGAACATCACGCAGGGCGACATCGCGTCGATGTAGCTGAAGCCCTTGTGCTCGACCGCCTGCACGATGAGCTCGGTGAGCGTCTTCGTGTTGAACGACGCGCCCCGGGCCACGAAGCCGGCGCCCGACGCGATCGCGAAGGCGAGCGTGTTGAGCGGGGTCTCGAGGTTGCCCCAGGGTGTGGAGGGCGCCTTCTGCTCGGTGAGCGAGGTCGGCGAGACCTGGCCCTTGGTGAGGCCGTAGATCTCGTTGTCCATCACCAGGTAGGTGATGTCGATGTTGCGGCGCGCCGCGTGCGGGAAGTGCCCGGCGCCGATGGCGAAGCCGTCGCCGTCGCCGCCCACAGCGACCACGGTGAGCTCGGGGTTGGCGAGCTTGACGCCCATCGCCACGGGCAGGGCCCGGCCGTGCAGGGTGTGCACGCCGTACGTGCTGACGAAGCCCGGCAGCCGGCTGGAGCAGCCGATGCCCGACACGACGACGGTCCTGGCGGGGTCGAGGTCGAGCTCGGCGAAGGCGCGGTACAGCGACGCGAGCACGCCGAAGTCGCCGCAGCCCGGGCACCAGATGGGCTTCAGCTCCGACTTGTAGTCGTTCGCCTTCCGCTTCGGGGTGGCGGTGCTCATCGGGCGGCCTCCGTGATCATCTCGTAGACGTCCTCGCCGGTGAACGGCAGGCCGTCGCACTTGGCGCGGCTGTCCAGGCGGATCTCGCACTCGGCACGGATCAGCCGCGCCAGCTGCCCGGTGAAGTTGACCTCGGGCACGATCACCCGGGTCGCCTTCGCCGTGAACTCCTTGACCTTCTCGGCCGGGAACGGGCCCAGCACGCGCGGGTAGAACGCGCCCACCGAGAGGCCCTCGGCCTGCGCCCGCTCCACGGCCTCGCGCACCGGCCCGTAGGTCGAGCCGAAGCCGATGAGCGCGATCTCGGGCTGCTCCTCGCCGATCGTGGCGTGGCGCGCGGCGCCGTTCTGCAGCGGGGCCAGCTTGGCCCAGCGCTTGGTCTGCATCGCGACGTGGTTCTCGGGCGTGTAGGCCGGGTGCCCGAGCTCGTCGTGCTCGATGCCGGTGGCCACGTACTGCCCGCCCTCCTCGCCGGGGATGCCCATGGGCGAGACGCTGTCGGACGTCAGCTCGTAGCGCTTGTACTCGCCCTGGGCGTCACGGGCGGTGCGCCGCGGCCAGCGCTCGACCCGCCCGAGGTCCGGCTTGGAGATGACCTCCATGCGGGTGGCCAGGCCCTGGTCGGTGAGCAGGATCACCGGCACCTGGAAGCGCTCCGAGTAGTTGAACGCGTCCACCGTGGCCCAGAAGCAGTCCTCCACGCTGGTGGGCGCCACGACCACGCGGGGCGCCTCGCCGTGCCCGCCGTACAGGGCGTGGTTGAGGTCGGACTGCTCGGTCTTGGTGGGCAGGCCCGTGGAGGGGCCGCCGCGCTGCGCGTCGATGATCACGCAGGGGATCTCGGCCGTGCCGGCGTAGCCGATGAGCTCGCTCATCAGCGACAGGCCCGGGCCGGAGGTGGCCGTGGCGGCGCGCGCGCCGGCGTAGGAGGCGCCCACCACGGAGGCCAGCGAGGCGATCTCGTCCTCGCACTGGATGGTGATGCCGCCCGTCGCCGGGAGCTTCGCCGACAGCCACTCGAGGATGTCGGATGCCGGCGTGATGGGGTAGCCGGCGAAGTAGTCGAGGCCCGCGGCGATCGCGCCGAGCGCGATGGCCTGGTTGCCCGACATCAGGACGCGGTCCTCCTCGACCTCGACCGGGGCCGAGATGACCCGGGTGCCCTTGAGGTGGCCCGCCTCGTCGGCGCCCGCGTGCAGCGCGGCGATGTTGGCGTCGGCCACGCCCTGCTTGTGGGCGTAGCGGCGGAGCACCAGCTCCTCGATGGGGGTGGTGTCGAAGTTGATGACACCGGTGACGGCCCCGACCGCGACCATGTTCTTGGCCCGCGAGGAGCCGCCGATCTCCTTGGCGAGCTTCTCCATCCGCACCGGGCGGGCGCGCTCGCGGTACTCCTCCGGGATCACCACCGAGGTGTCGTCGTAGAGGATCACGCCGTCGTCGGCGAGGGAATCCCAGTGGAGGTCCCACGCCTCCTGGTTGAAGCAGACCAGCAGGTCGACGTGGCGACCGTGGCTGTAGATGCGGTCCCGGCCCATCCGGACCTGGTACATGCAGGGCCCGCCCTTGATCTCGGCGGGGTAGGTCCGGAAGGTCTGCGTCCAGTAGCCGCCGCGCGCGGCCGCCTGGGTGAGGATGTCACCCGAGGAGATGACCCCTTCGCCGGACTCGCCGGCCAGACGGATCACCACGCTCTTCTGCTCCAAAGTTCCCCCTTGCCCGCCTCCGGCGCCGCGACGCGGCGAGCCCGGCGGCCGGGCCGTCTGGTCGATCGGGAAGCGCGCCTGCCCCATCCGCGCGCGCACAGCCGGCCCCCCTGCTCCGGCGGTCCGTGGATGCTACCCGCAGGGCGCGTGCGCGAGCAAGCCGTAATTCCTCGCCCTTTTGACGCCTTTCCGCACCGCCCCCTCAGCGCCCCCCGCCGAGGAGGGCGGGGAGCCGTCTCGCGACCCCGGGTGGCGGGTCCCCGACGGTGACGACGACCGTCCGCGAGGGGCGCCAGGTGGCACGAGCGGCGTCCCGGATGCCCTCGGGCGTGACCCGCGCCAGCGCGCGCACCTCGTCCTCGGCGGGTGGGACGGGCAGGCCCGCCAGCAGGCGCCGGCCCAGCCGCTCGGCGCGGCCCGCGGGCGACAGCAGCCCCATGCGGGCGCCGTCGACCACCACGACCCGCGCCGTGTCCAGGTCGCGGGGATCCGTACGGCCGCGGCGCAGGCGCGCCAGCTCGGCCCCGATCAGCCGGGCGACCTCCTCCAGGTTCTCGGGAGCCGCTGCCGCCCCGGCCATCATCGTGCCGGCGCCCCAGGCGGCGGAGCCGCCGCTCCACACGTCGTAGGCCAGGCCGCGCCGCTCGCGCAGCTCCATCGTGAGACGCCCGCTCCACATCCCCGCGAGCAGCGCGTCGACGTGCTGCAGCGCCGCCCAGCCGGGGTCGCCCACCGGCGGCGCGGGCGCGGCGGCCACCAGGTGGGTGCGATCGCCGTCGTCGCGCTCGCCGCGCCCCGGCGCCGGCGCGGCGGGGGGCAGCCGCCCGGTGCGCGGCGTGCCGGGCGGGAGCACGGAGAAGGCGTCCGCCGTGCGCCGGCGCACCTCCTCGTGGTCCACCTCGCCGGCCGCGGCCACCACCATCCGCGCCCCGACGTAGCACCGGGCGTGGAGGGCGGCCAGGTGTCGCGCCCCCGTCCGGCCGATGGTGGCCGGCGTGCCCTCGATGGGGCGCCCGTAGGGGTGCGCGCCTCCGAACAGCGCCCGGCGCGCGAGCACCTCGGCCCGGTCGGCGGGGTCGTCGCGCACCAGGTGCGCCTCCTCCACCAGCACCCGCCGCTCCACCTCCCACTCGTCCCACGTGGGGCGCGTCAGGGCGCGGCCGAGCAGCTCCAGCGTCTCGGCCAGTCGCTCGGGCAGCACATCGGCCTCGTAGACGGTCCCGTCGCGCGAGGTGGCGGCGTTGAGGGACCCCGCCCGGTCCAGCTCGCGCAGCCGCTCCGCCGCGTCCCCCGGCCCGCGGCCCAGCAGCATGTGCTCGATGGCGTGTGCGGCGCCGGCCTGGGCCGGCGCCTCCTCCGGCGGCCCGCACGCCACGTGCACCTGCACCGAGGCCCAGCCCACCCCGGGCATGGG
>DATMJR010000112.1:0-13286 GCA_035553775.1 Miltoncostaeaceae bacterium
CCCGTGATCTGGGCGCCCCTGTGGCACCTGGTGCGGCTGGTGCTGCTGCCGTTCATGTACGGCTACCTGCGCACCCGCCGCATCGGCCGGCACCGCATCCCCCGGCGGGGCGCGGTGCTGGTGGTGTGCAACCACGTGAGCTTCATCGACCCGGTGGTGATGGCGGGGTGCATGCGCCCACGCCGCGTGTGGTTGATGGCCAAGGAGGAGCTCTTCCGCTCCGCGCCGCTGGCCTGGGTGATCAGCCGCGTCGGCGCTTTCCCGGTGCGCCGCGCGACCGCGGACCGCGACTCCATCCGCACCGCCCGGTCGCTGCTGGAGCGCGGCGAGGCGCTGCTGCTCTTCCCCGAGGGCGGCGTCACCCGCTCCGGCGTGATGCGTCCCGGCTTCCCCGGCGCCGGGTCGCTGGCGCTGGTGCCCGGCGTCACCGTCGTTCCGGCCGTCATCTGGAACACCCAGACGCTCCGCGGCCCCGTGCGCGTGCGCTTCGGCGCGCCGATCCCGATGGACGACCTGCGCGACGGCCCGCGCGCCGGCCGCAACCAGCGCGCCACGGAGCGCATCGTCGATCACATCGCGGCTCTCGTGCCCCTGGTGGGGGGGCCGGTGCAGGACGGTCCACGCGGCGTGCCGTGGGTGCCGCCGCCCCGGGCGGACGGCAAGGGCGTCATACGAAGCTGAGGGTGCCCGGGTCTCCCTTGCACTGTGCGCACCGGTGTGCTGCGGCCGCGCCTTACCGGAATATTGAACGCACGTACAACTCGGAAAGCACGAAAACTAAACCTGTGAGGGGTGACCGCCTTCTAGTGCAGCGGCTTTGATCGTCGAACCCGATCGCCAACTCCGTGAAGCGGAGAGGGTGGCACGGACGTTCCCTTCGACGCATCGAGGTCCCGGTGGCCCGGATCCCAGTGAGCCCATCGCACGACCCGGCGACGCCGTCCAGCGGCGAACAGGCGGCTGCACGGCCCGGCCTACCGCTGACGAGGATGCCCCGGCGGCGGTCGGCGGAGGGTGGCGACCACACCTGGCCCCGCGTGAGCGTCGTCATCCCGGCGATGAACGAGGCGCGGAACCTGCCACACGTCCTCGAACAGCTCGACGACGTGTGGGAGATCGTCGTGGTCGACGGCAACTCGACCGATGACACCGTCGCGGTCGTCCGGAGCGTCGCACCTCGTGCGCGCGTCCTGACCCAGCCGGGTCGGGGCAAGGGTGACGCGCTCATTCACGGCTTCCATCACGCCCGGGGTGACATCATCGTCACTCTCGACGCCGACGGCTCCGCGGACCCCGCGGAGATCCCCCTGTTCGTCGGCGCGCTGCTGGCGGGTGCGGATTTCACCAAGGGCTCACGGCACGCCGTTGGCGGCGGCAGCGAGGACCTGACGACCCTCCGGCGTACCGGGAACCGGGTCCTCGGCGCGATCGTGAACGTTCTCTACCGGACCCGCTACACCGACCTCTGCTACGGCTACAACGCGTTCTGGCGGGACTGCCTGCCGCAGCTGGATGTCGACTGCCACGGCTTCGAGGTCGAGACCTTGATGAACGTCCGTGCCGCGAAGGCCGGGCTCCGCGTGAGCGAGGTGCCGAGCTTCGAGCGGTCCCGTGTCCACGGCGTGAGCAACCTCAACGCGATGCGCGACGGGTGGCGCGTCCTTCGCACCATCGTCCGGGAACGGGTGACGGCGGCGGAACGGGCGCAGCCGGATCCCGATCGATTCGCGAACCGGATGCGTACCCCGCAGTTCGAGAGGGTCGGCTGAGCAGCGACGCGTCCCCAGGGGCCGTGGATGCCGCGGCCGCGGGCCCCGGGGCGGTGCCGTCGGTCTCCGTCGTGATCTGCTGCTACGCACTCCGCCGCTGGGAGGACGTCCAGCGCGCGGTCTCCTCCATCCGGGGCCAGTCGGTGCCGCCGCGGGAGACGATCGTGGTCGTCGACCACAACGACGAGTTGCTTGCGCGCGCGCGCGGCTCGTTCCTCGATGAGATCGTGGTGCCGAACCGGGAGGCACGGGGACTCTCCGGTGCGCGCAACACCGGGTGGCGGCGGGCCACTGCGGACGTCGTGGCGTTCCTCGACGACGACGCGTGGGCGGGACCATCGTGGGTGGCGGAGGTCGGCGCCCGGATGGCTGAGGTGGACGTCATCGCGGCCGGAGGGACGATCACCGCCGACTGGGCCGGGGGACGGCCGCCCTGGTGGCCGGAGGAGTTCGACTGGGTGGTCGGCTGCACGTATCGTGGCCTGCCCACGGCAGTGGCCGAGGTGCGGAACGTGATCGGTGCGAACATGGCCTTCCGGAGGGACGTCCTCGAGGAGGTCGGCGGCTTCCGCGGTGAGCTGGGGCGTCTGGGAGCGGGGGCGGCCGGCTGCGAGGAGACGGAGATCTGCATCCGTGCCCGCGCGGCCCGTCCCGAGGGTCGGGTCCTCTACGACCCCAGGCTGCACGTCGACCACCGCGTGCCCGCGGAGCGCTCGCAACTGCGCTACTTCCTCCGCAGGTGCGTCGGGGAGGGCGTCTCGAAGGCGCGACTCGCCCGGATGTCCTCCCCAGGGGACGCGCTCTCCACCGAACGTCGCTACGTGACGCGCACCCTGCCGCGCGCGGTCGGCCGTAACCTCGCGCAGGGCGTCAGGGACCGGGACCGATGGGGCGTGGGCCGCGCCGGGGCCGTCGTGCTCGGACTCGCGGCGACGACCTTCGGCTACGCACGAGGCCGTCTGGGCCGCACGTGACCGGGCGAGCCACGCCCGGCAGCGGGCACGGTCTGCGGCTCCTGTTCGCGACACCGCGCTTCCACCCCGAGAGCGGCGGGGTTGAGACGCACGTTCGCGAGGTGTCCCGGCGTCTCGCTGCAATGGGCGTGGCCGTGACCGTCGTCACCACCGACCCGGGTGGTCTCGCCCGCTCCGAGGACGTCGACGGCGTTCGGGTGCTGCGCGCGCCGGCATGGCCACGCGGGACGGACGCCCGCTACGCCCGCGACCTCCGCGCGCTGTTGTCGGGCGGGACCTGGGACCTCGTCCACGTTCAGTCGTACCACACGCTCATGGCCCCCCAGGCGATGGCGTGGGCACGCCGGCATCGCCTCCCCTTCGTGCTCACGTTCCATGCCGGGGGTCACTCGAGCAGGTTGCGGAACATGCTCCGACCGGGCCAGCAGCTCGCGCTCCGGCCGCTCCTCGCGCACGCCGACGCCCTCGTGGTCCTCACCCCCGAGGAGATCGAGCGGTACGGGCGGCTGCTGCGACTGCCGGCCGATCGGTTCGCACTCGTGCCGAACGGCGCGGACCTCCCGGCACCGCCGGACGACGCCAGCCGTGGCACCGAGGCCGGCCTCATCGTGTCCGTGGGGCGGCTGGAGCGATACAAGGGCCACCAGCATGCGATCCGCGCCCTTCCCGTAATCCGCCAGCAGCGGCCGGACGCCCGGCTCTGGATTGCAGGGGCGGGCCGCTACGAGGCTGAGCTGCGGCGCCTCGCCCGCGGACTCGGCGTGGAGGATCGGGTCGAGATCCGCGCGATCCCGCCGCACGAACGGGAGAGGATGGCGCGCGAGCTCGCCCGTGCGAACCTCGTGGTGTTGCTCAGCGAATTCGAGACACATCCGATCGCGGCCCTCGAGGCCATCGCCCTACGGCGCCGGCTCGTCGTCGCCGACGCGCCGGGGCTGCGCGAACTGGCGGCCCAGGGGCTCGCCGACGCCGTCGCGACCGATGCGGGTCCGCAGGCGGTCGCGCGCGCCATGCTGCGTCGCATGAACGGTCCCGAGCCGCCGGCGCCGCCGGCTCTCCCCTCCTGGGACGATTGCGCCGCGGGGTTGCACGCCCTGTATCTCCGCATCGTGAGCTGACGATGCGCATCCTCATGGCCACCCAGTTCTTCCTCCCCGTCGTCGGCGGCGAGGAGCGGGTGGTCGACACGCTGAGCCGCCAGCTGATCGCCCGCGGGCACGATGTCGCCGTCGTGACGACGACACCGTCCGTCCCCGGCGCCGACGCCCAAACCCCGGCGCGCGTCCACAGAATCGCTACTTTGGTGGGGCGTGCGGGCGCCCTGCACAGCGAGCCCGGACGCCGACACCTGCCACCCGCGCCGGATCCCGAGGCCGTCGTCCGGTTGCGCCGCGTGATCCGCACCGAGCGGCCGGATGTCGTCCACGCTCACAATTGGCTCGTGCACTCGGTGGCCGCCGCCGTGGCAGGCTCCTCGATTCCTCTTGTGCTCACCCTCCACGACCACGGACTGCTCTGTGCGACGAAGCGCCTCCTGCACCGGGGCGACGCGTGCGCCGGGCCGGGCCTGCGCTGCCTGGGCTGCAGCGTGGAGCACTATGGAGCGGCCAAGGGGAGCGTCACGGCGCTGGCGCTCCGCCCCGCGACCGCGCTCACGCTCCGCCGGGTCGACGTCTGCCTTCCGGTCAGTTCCTTCGTGGCGAGGGCGGCCCGACTCGGGGACCTCGGCGTCCCCCACGAGGTGATCCCGAACTTCGTGGACGCGCACGACGAGCGCCCCGACGACGTCCGCGGCCTCCCCTCGGGCCCCTTCATCGCGTTCGCCGGCGACCTCACGTATGACAAGGGCGTGCGGGACGCGGTCGATGCCGTGCTGGGACTCCCGGACGGTCCGCCGCTCGTGCTCGTCGGCCGGCGCTTCGCGCGCGAACCGCTGCCCGCCGACCCGCGCCTCGTGGTGCTCGGTCCCCGCAGCCATGCGGAGGTCATGGAGGTCTTCCGGCGGAGCGCCGTCGTGCTCGTCCCGTCCGTGTGGCCGGAACCGTTCGGCCTCGTCGCCGCTGAGGCTCTGGCCCTTGGCCGCCCGACCATCGTGACCGCGCTCGGAGCCCTTCCGGAGATCGTCCAGCACGACGTCAGCGGACTTGTGGTGCCGGGTCGCGACCCGGCGGCCCTCCGCACGGCGGTGGCGCGGGTGCTGCACGACCCGCCCCTGGCCGCGCGCCTCGGCGCGGCGGCGGTGGAGCGCGCGCGCGCGTTCACGCCCGATGCCGTCGTCCCCCGACTCGAGGGCGTGTACCGGCGCGTGATCGCGGAGCGGCGCGGTGACCCGGGCCCGCGACGGAGCGCGCGGGGGGACGTCGCGACGTGAGACGGCCCGACGAGTCCAGTCCTACCGGCCGTCCTGAGCGGCGAGACGCCCTCCCGCGCGCAGGCCGGGTCGGCCTCCGCCTGCTCGAACGCCTCGCCACCTTCGCGGACGATGCTCCGGACGCCTCCCGACGGCAGCGGACGGAGAGCGAGGACGGCGCGCCGAGGCGCTCGTCCCGGGGCGACCCCACGGCACGGGGCGCACGGCGCCACTCGCCTCCGCTCTTGGAGGGCGGGACATCGGCGACGCCGCCCGCCGGTGTTGCTGTTGCGACGCCGGTGCCGCCGCTCCCGGCGACTCCCGAGGGGGACGGCCGAGTGCCTCTGCGTCGCCCCGGCGGCGTGACCCGGCCGCCGGTCGTTCACGTGGCCGCACTCCTCGCGGTCGGGGCCGTCGGCGTCCTTCTGATGACCGCCGGTAACGCCCTCGCGCGCTCGGGTGAGGCGGGAGACGATCTCCTCTTCTGGCTGGGCTTCCTCCTGATCGTGGTGCCGCCCGCGGTCGCGATCGTTGGCCCGCGCCCGAGTCGCGGCGCTCGGGTCACACTGCTGGTCGGCGTCGGGTTCCTGCTCTACCTGACGAAGGTGCTCCACGACCCCTTCGCCTTCACCTTCAGCGACGAACTGCTGCACCTGAGCAACACGGAGCAGATCCTCCGTGAGGGCGCACTCTTCCCGGAGAACCCGATCCTCCCGGTGTCCGTGTACTACCCCGGCCTCGCCTCGCTCACGGCCGCCCTGTCGATCGCGACGGGCCTCGGGGCCTTTCCGGCGGGCCTGATCGTGATCGGGGCCGCGCGGACCCTGCTCATGCTGAGCCTGTTCCTGCTGTTCGAGCGCCTCACCGGATCCGCCCGCCTCGCGTCGGTCGCCGGGTTCGTCTACATCGCCAGCCCCAACTTCCTCTTCTGGACCGCGCAGTTCTCCTACCAGTCGCTGGCGCTGCCGCTCGCCGGCGTGGCTGCTCTGGCCGTGGTGATGCGCGGCTTGGAGCGGGATCAGAACGACCGTCAGGGATGGACCGTCCTCTTCATGGTGCTCGCACTGGCGGTCGTGATGACCCATCACCTCACCGGCTACGCGCTCGTCGCGACGCTCGTCGCGGTCTCGCTGGCGGCCCTCGCCGGCTTCGGCCGGGCGCGCGAGGCCGCCTGGGCGCTTGCCCTCTTCACGGCGGTCGCCGCCGCCGTGTGGCTCTTCCAGGTCGCCCCGATCGCCGGCGACTACCTCGGAACGATCTTCGGACGATCGTTCGGAGGCGTCGCTGACACGGTCGCCGGTACGAGCGAGGCGCGTCGCCCCTTCCGCTCCTCGGAGGGCGAGGTGGCGCCCCTGTGGGAGCGGGTGACGGGGTACGTCTCCGTGCTCCTCCTCGCGCTCGCTCTCCCCATGGGGCTCTTCAGGATCCTCCGCCGGCGGCGGCGCTCCGCGTTCCTCGTCGTGGCCGGCGCGGCTGGCGCGGCCTTCATGGCCATCCTTCCGCTGCGCCTGGTGCCCAGCGCGTGGGAGACGGCGAACCGCGCGTCGGACTTCCTGTTCGTCGGCATCGGGCTGGGGATCGCGCTGGCAGCGCTCCACCTCGGGCGGGATGGGCGCGCGACGGCGCCCCGGCGCGCGGCGGCGGCCGTCTTCATCGCGGTCGTCACGATCGGAGGGGCCCTCGTCGGCTGGCCACCGAGCGCGCGCCTCTCCCAGCCCTATGAGGTTCGTATCGGCGACCGGAGCGTCCAGCCCCCGGGGGTCGCGCTCGCCCATTGGTCGCGACGCGAACTCGGCCCCGGGAACGGGTACGTGGCCGACGAGTCCAACGGGCGCATGCTGCTCGCATACGGGCAGCAACGTCCATTCACCGGTCGCGACGGCCTCGCGAGATATGCACTGGAATCGACGGCCGTCACGCCCGAGCTGCGCGCGGCGCTACGTGAGAACGGGGTCGCGTACGCTGCGGTGGATCGACGGCGCGTCTCGCGCGACGCGCTGCAGGGCATCTTCTTCGCCCGACCGGGGCAGCCGCTTCAGGGGCGCGACGGGTATCTGCCCCCGGAGCGGACGGGCACCCTCGATCGCCCCGACACCGACCGGCTGTTCGACAGCGGCGACGTCGTCGTCTACGGCGTCGCGGGGCTGTACCGATGACGGTCCGCCGTCCCGCCGTCTGGGCCATGCTCGCCGTCCTCGCCCTCGCGGCCGCCACCGTGTGCGCGCTGGCGCCCGACGTGCCGGCGCTGCGGCTGCCCGCCGCGTTGGCGCTCGCGCTGTGGCTCCCGGGCCACGCCCTCGTCGAACTGCTCGGCCTCGCCGGCCGGGATCGCGTCCGCACGCTGACCCTCGCCCTCGGCGCGAGCCTCGCCATCGCCCTGATCGTGGCGGTGGAACTCGCCGCTTTCGGTGTGCTGGCTGCGGAGACGTGGGCGGCGACGACCGCGGCCGCCTGCTTCGCGGCGAGCTTGGCCGTGTCCCACCGACATGCGGCGCTCGGCCCCGCGACACGCGTCGCCCCGGGCCCGCCGCGGCCGCGCCACCTGGCGCTGGCGGCCCTCGCCGTGACCGCCGTGGCCGCCGTCGGAACGGCGGTGGTCCTCGCCCGCACTCCGCTGCCGGTCCCCGACGACCGCGGCTACACGGTTCTCGCGGTCGCGCCGACGGCGTCCGGATCCGGGGCGGTGACGGTCCGTGCCACGAGCGAGGAGGCGACCTCCCGCAGCTACGTGATGCGGGTCAGCTTCGGAGGGCGGGTGGCGGAGGAGCGCGCACTGACGCTCGAGCCGGGTGAGACCTCGGAGCAGCGCGTGAGCGTGCCCCCGGACGCCGCAGGACCCCTCGTCGTGTCGCTCCTCGACACGGCCCGGATCCCGCCGGTGCCGTATCGCTCCGTCCGCGTCGCGGATCCCCGCCGCATCGAAGTGGTGTCGTGAGCGATCTGCAGCGGGAGGCCGCGGCCACGACACGGAGCGGACGACGGCACGGCGATCTGCGCATCCTCCTGGTCTCCGACTACTACCCGCCGTTCATCGGCGGGGTGCAGCGGCAGATCCAGCTGCTCGGGCGGGAGCTCACCGGGCGTGGTCACGAGGTGAGGGTCGCGACGATCTGGAGCCCGGGGAGCGCCGCGGAGGAGTGGGATGGGCCGGTCCGGGTGCACCGCGTCCGCCAGATGCGCAGCGTAATGGGTCCGCTCACGCGGCCCGGCAAGCACCACCCGCCGCCATTCCCCGATCCCGTCTGCGTCGCGGGCCTGCGCAGGATCGTCCGCCGGATGTCGCCCGACGTGGTCCACGCCTACGGCTGGATCGCCTACAGCTGCGCGGCAGCACTGGTCGGCACAGGCGTCCCGCTCGTGGTCTCGGCGCGCGATTACGCGTACGGGTGCCCCACCCGGACGCTGCTGCACGAGGGGCGTCTCTGCTCGGGGCCGGCCCCGGTGAAGTGCCTCCGCTGTGCCGCCGGCTACTACGGGACCGCCAAGGGGATCACCGCGGCTGGCGGGGTGAAGTTGTTCCGGCGGCCGTTGACCCGTCGCATCGCCGGGCTCCACAGCATCAGCACCTTCGTGCGCGACGTCGTGCGACGGGACTTCCTCGACGACCGCGTGCGCGGCCTTCCCCACGCGGTGGTGCCGAGCTTCATGGCCGATGAGGATCTGACGGCGGAGGAGACCCCGGACCTCGCCGCGCGGCTCGCCGCGCTGCCCGACGAGCCGTTCATCATGTTCGTCGGTGCCCTGCGGCGCGAGAAGGGCATCATCCCCCTCCTGGGCGCCTACGCACGTCTGCGCGACGCCCCTCCGCTTGTCCTCATCGGAACGCGGGAGCCGGACACGCCGCCGTTCCCGCCCGGGGTGCACGTGCTGACGGACTTCCCTCACCGGGCCGTCCTCGCCGCGTGGCGCCGGGCGCTGTTCGGGGTCATCCCGTCGCTCTGGCCCGAACCCCTCGGAAGCGTGGTCTACGAGGGGATGAGCGCGGGCAAGGCGGTCGTCGGGACGACGCCGGGCGGCCACATCGACATGATCGAGGACGGGGCGACCGGACGGCTCGTGCGCGGAGGCGACGTCGATGGTCTCCGCGCCGCGATGCAGCAGCTGATCGACGACCCGATGTTCCGCGAGACGATGGGGCGAGCGGCGGCTACGCGCGCGCGCGACTTCACGGCGGCCGTCGTCATCCCCCGCCTCGAGCGCCTGTACCGCTCGGTGATGTAGATGGGGCGGTCCGTCCCCGTCGCGGCCCGGCTCCGGCCCGCCCACGCGCGCGTCCGGGCCCACCTCGCCGTCCCGCTCAACCGGAACGGGTATTTCCTGGTGCTCGCATACGCGGCCAGTTCGGCTCTCGGCCTGCTCTTCTGGGTCGTCGCCGCGCGGTCGGTCGACGCCGCGACGGTCGGCGTCGCGGCGGCGCTGTTCTCACTCGTCATGCTCGTGTCGGGGCTCAGCCAGCTGAGCCTCAACAACGTCCTGATGCGCTTCGTCCCGGTGGCGGGGCGCCGGGCGCGGCGTCTGGTCGCCCTGAGCTACGCAGCGGCGGCGGGCAGCACCCTGCTCATCAGCACCGCCGTCGCCGCGACCGCGCCCATGTGGTCCGACGACCTCGCCTTCCTCGGGCGCGACCCGCTCTGGGCGATGTCCTTCGTGCTCGCCACCGCCGCGTGGTCCGTCTTCGTCCTCCAGGACGGCGCCCTCGCGGGGGCACGCGCGGCGAAGTGGGTCGCGGTGGAGGCCGTCGCGTTCTCGGTGGCCCGGATCGCCCTGCTGGTGCCCCTCGCCGTCGCGGGCGTCGCCGGGGTGTTCGCCGCCGCCGTCGTCCCGGCGGTGGTCGCCCTCGTCCCGGTCAACCTCCTCCTGTTCGCACGCCTGTTGACCGCCGGCGGCACTCCGGACGGCATCCTCCGCCGCCGCGACGTGAGCCGCTTCGCGGCCAGCAACTACGCGGGGTCGCTGTTCGCGGCCGTGTCGACGTTCGCCCTCCCCCTCGTCGTCGCCGCGTCGGAATCGCCCCGCGATGTCGCGTACTTCTACGCGGCCTGGAACGTCGCGATCGGTCTCCAGCTGGTGGCCGCGAGCATGATGTCATCCCTCGTCGTCGAGGCCGCCCGGTCCCCGGACGCGCTCGCAGACCATGCTCGCACGGCCCTGAGGGGTGCGATGCGCCTCGTCGCCCCCGCCGCCGTCGCGCTGGTGGCCCTCGCGCCGTGGGTCCTCGCCGTCTTCGGGGGTGACTACGCGGACGAAGCCGCGTGGTCGCTGCGGATCCTGGCGCTGTCCGCGCTGCCCAACGTCGTGATCGCGCTCGCGGTGGGAGCGGCGCGCGTACTTCAGCGACTCCGGCTCCTCGTCGGGCTGCAGGCGGCCACCTGCCTGCTCGGCGTCGGCGCGAGCGCACTTCTGGCGAGGAGGTACGGGATCACCGGCGCGAGCATCGGCTGGGCGGCCGGCCAGACCATCATGGGGGCCGTGGCCGGCGCGTGGCTCCTGCGCCTGCGTGGGGCGGGATCGACGGCCGCATGAGGACCTCTGCGCCCGGGTGGCCCTCGATCGCGATCGTGGTCCTCAACCACGACTACGCGGCCTACCTTCCGGACGCCCTCGCGACCGCACTCGATCAGACCCGCCCGGCGCACCAGGTGATCGCGGTGGACGACGGCTCCACCGACGACTCCCGGGCCCTTCTCCGTGGCTACGGGGACCGCGTCGAGGTGCTGCTCCAGCCGAACCGGGGGCAGGCCGCGGCGATCAACGCGGGGGCGACGCGCGCGCGAGCCGACGTCGTCGTCTTCCTCGACGCCGACGACGCCCTCGAGCCGCACGCCCTCGAGCGGATCGCCGAGGCGTTCGCGGCGCTTCCGGACGCGGCCCGCGTCCACTACCCGATGCGGGTGATGGACGGCGCAGGGCGGATCTCCGGCGAGACGCGCCCGCCCGCACCGGCGCGACTGCCGCGGGGGGACCAGCGCGCCGCGGTACTTGCGACGCCGTTCGACCAGCCCTGGGCGGCGATGAGCGGCAACGCCTTCTCGGCCGCCGTCCTGCGACGCGTGCTCCCCCTGCCGGAGGGTCCCCGGGTCGGGGCCGACTGGCTGCTTGTGCACACCTCCTCGCTCTACGGCCCGGTGGAACGCGTCGACGAGCCGCTCGCCCGCTACCGCGTCCACGGGCGCAACTCGTACGCCCTCGACGGCAGCCATCTCGATCTGCCCGCGCTGCGCGCGACGATCGCCTTCGCGGGGGCGGGGCGCGCCCATCTCGCCCGTCACGCGGAGGAGGGTGGAAGGACGCCCGCAGCGCCCCCGCTCGCCTCGTTCTCCGACGCGGGGAACCGGCTCCTGTCACTCCGCCTGGACCCGGCTGCGCACCCGGTCCCCGGTGACACCCGCCTGATCACGACCCGCCTCGGCCTGCGCGCCCTCCGGCACCGGCGCGACCTTTCCCTCCCACGCCGCTTGGTGTTCGCCGCCTGGCTAGGGGCGGCGGCCTTGGGGCCGCGGCGGTTCGTGCCGACCCTCGCCCTGTGGTTCATGCATCCCGCCGCACGCCCGGCGCCACCGCCGGGGATGACGCGCGTGATTCGGCGGCTCCGGGCTCCCGCGGGACGCTCCCGGCGATGAGGATCGTGCTCGTCACCCCGATGCCGCCCTCGGCCACCGGGGCGGGCGCCATCCCGCGCCTGCTCCACGCGCAGGTGATGGCACTCCACGGCGGGCACGACCTCACCGTCATCACGGTCGCGGGTCCCGACGAGGAGGAGGTGCAGGCGGTCGAGGATCTGCGCCGCGAGGGGGTCGACGTGCGCGGCGTGCTGCAGAAGCGGACGACGCGAGCCGAGCGATGGCGGCGACGCGGCCGCCTCGCGTACGGCTGGTGCGCGCGCCGCTACCCCTGGCGGAGCACCTGGTACTGGGCACCCGGCGTTGACGCCGCCCTCGCGCATCGCCTCGCCGAGGGCCCCGTCGACGTGATCCACGCCGAGGACAACGCGACCGGGATGTACCGCTACGCCGGCGCGGCGACCGTCCTGACCGAGCACGAGGTACGACGCCCCCGCCCGCTCACGCTCGCGGGGGACGGCTCCCTTCCACGCCACGTCCTCGGCGAGGTGGACTGGAGGCGGTGGCGCCGCTACCAGCTCGACGTGTGGAGCCGGTTCGACCTGCTCCAGGTCTTCACGCCTCGCGACGCCTCCCTCGTCGCCCAGATCGCGCCGCCGCTCGCCGCGCGGGTGCGGATCAACCCCTTCGCGGTCGAGATCCCCCCGGTGTGCGATCCCGGTCTGGAGGCGCCCGGGGAGATGCTGTTCATGGGCAATTTCACCCACCCGCCGAACGTGGACGCCGCCGTCTGGCTCGCCCGCGACATCCTTCCGGCGGTGTGCCGGATCCGGCCCGAGGCCCGCCTGGTCCTTGTCGGCAGCCAGATGCCGCCCTCGGTCGTGTCGCTCGCCGGGGAGACCGTCCGGGTCGTGGGGCGCGTGCCCGACGTACGCCCCTGGCTGGAGCGCGCACAACTCGTGGTGGCGCCCGTGCGCATCGGAGGCGGCATGCGGATGAAGGTCCTCGAGGCGATGGCGAGCGGCAAGGCGGTCGTGACGACCGGGCGCGGCGCGGAGGGCATGGACGGCGCACCGCTGGCGCGTGGCGAGGACGTCGGCACCCTGGCGGCGGCGGTCGCCGGCCTGCTCGCGGACCGGGAGGGGCGGCGGCGCCTGGCGGATGCCGCGCGGAGGTACGCAGTCGAACGGCACAGCCCCGAGGCCTACCTGGGGCGCCTGGAGACCGTGTACGCCGAGGCGATCGAGATGCGACAGGCAGGGGCACCCGCGGCGTGACGGATCCCGCTCCCGAGATCAGCGTCGTGATACCGACCTTCCGCCGCCCGGACCATGCCGTCCGTGCCGTTATGAGCGCGGTCCGGCAGACGCTCGCGCCCGACCTCTTCGAGGTGGTCGTGGCGATCGACGGGCATGAGCCGGGCACGCGCGCGCAGCTCGAGAGTCTCGCCCTGCCGTTCCGGCTCGTCGTCCTCGACGGCGCCCACGCAGGCCGGGCTCGCGCATGCAACCGCGGCATCGCCGCGGCTCGCGGGCGCGTGGTCGTGTTGCTCGACGACGACATGGTGCTGACCCCGGGCTGCCTCGCGGCCCATCTCGACGCCCATCGCCCGGGTGCCGCGCGCTGCCTGGTG
>DATMJR010000113.1:0-3674 GCA_035553775.1 Miltoncostaeaceae bacterium
CGGCAGGGGTGCGCCTGGCGGCGACCAGGGCGTCGAGGGTTCCCTCCCCGCCGTCGGCCACCGGGACGACCCGGGTCTGCACACCGGTCGCCGCCAGGCGCACCCCTGCCGCGACGGCGCGCGAGGCCTCCGCGGCCGACAGGGCCCCCTTGAAGGCGGCCAGCGCGACCACCACGGGGCCCATCAGTCGGCCGCGCCCCCCGCGCCCGGTGCCGGGAACCCGACGTATCCGGCGAGCCACCGGTGGAACTGCTCGTCCCCCAGCCGCTCCCGGGCCGCGCCCATCTCCTCGGCGTCGGCGCCGACGGGGATCCGGAAGGGCGCCGACGCATCGGCGGCGGCGCGGGCCACCGCCTGCGCCACCTCCTCGGCGGTGGACGACGCGCGCGCGCGCCACACGCGGAAGCCGGCGCGCATCTCGGTGAAGAACTCCGCCCACGGCCCCTCGCCGCGCGCGAGCGCGCCGGTGACCCGGGTGGCGGCGGGGAAGTCGGTCTCGACCATCCCCGGCTCCACCACGTGGACGCGGACGCCGAAGGGCGCCAGCTCGACCCGCATGGACTCCGACCAGGCCGTCATGCCGTACTTGGTGGCGTGGTAGAGCCCCAGCAGCGGGTTCGAGATGCGGGCGCCGATCGACGACATGTTCACCACCGCCCCGGTGCCGGCGCGCCGCATGCGCGGCAGGGCCGCCTGCGTCACGGCGACGGCGCCGAGCAGGTTGGTCTCGAACATCCGCCGGGCCTCGGCGAGGTCGACGTCCTCCGAGCTGCCGAGCACCGCGTAGCCCGCGTTGTTGACCAGGCACGAGAGCGCCCCGGCGGCGTGGGCCTCGGCGGCGGCGACGGCCGCCGCGACCTCGGCGGACCGGGTGACGTCGAGCGCGACGACGCGGAGCGCCGGGTCCGCCGGGAGCGCCGCGCGGGCTCCCTCCACGTCGCGGACGCCGGCCACCACGCGCCAGCCGTCCTCGAGGAAGCGCAGGCAGCAGGCCCGGCCGATGCCGCGGCCGGCGCCGGTGACCAGGACGGTGGGGGCGTCGGGCATGGGCGGCAACCTACCGGTCCGGCCGTTCCGGACGGGGACGTGGGGGCCCGCCTACGCCGGGCGGTCCGCCGCGGCGCCGGGGACGGGGTGCTCGGCCGTCGGCGGCGCCGGGAGCGGGAGCCGCAGGGTGAAGGTCGAGCCCGCGCCCGGAGCGGACACGAGATCGATCTGCCCGCCGTGCGCGTGGGCCAGCGCCCGCGCGATGGCGAGGCCCAGGCCCGCCGACCGGCCCTCGCGGCTGCGGTCGCCCCGGTAGAAGCGGTCGAAGACGAAGGCCTGCTCCTCCAGGGGGATGCCCTCGCCCGTGTCGCGCACCGACAGCAGCGCCCGGTCGCCCGCCCGCACGGCCGTGATCTCGACCTCCCCGCCGGCGGCCGTGTGGCGGAGCGCGTTGTCGACCAGGATCAGCAGGATCTGCTCGATGCGCGCCGGATCCGCGTGCACGGGGACGGGTCCGTCCGCCCCGCCGGACATCACGATGCCCTCGCGCTCGGCCAGCGGGCGCCGCGAGGCCACCACCCCCTCGACCAGTGCGTCCAGGTCGAACCGCTCGCGCTCCAGCGGCAGCCCGCCGGCGTCGAGGCGCGCGAGCTGCAGCTGCTCCTCCACCAGCCGCTCGAGCCGGTCGGCCTCGCCGCTCATGAGGCCGAGGAACTCCGCCCGGTGGCGGTCGTCGACGCGACCCCCCTGCAGCAGCTCCAGCAGCCCCTTGATCGCGGCCAGCGGGGTCTTCAGCTCGTGCGAGACGTTGGCGACGAGGTCGCGCCGGGCGCGGTCGAGCCGCCGCTCCTCGGTCACGTCCCGCAGGGTGACCACCATGCCCGCGTCCGGGGGGGCCAGCCGCGTGACCGTCACCTGCAGCTCGGAACCGTCGGGGAGCGCGGCCTCGGCGGACCCCCAGTCGCCCCCGTCGCCCGCCTCGCGCACCGCGCGCACCAGCGACGCCGGCAGCTCGTCCAGCCGGGTCAGCCGGGCCCCCGGGGGCAGGCCGAGGATGCGAAGCGCCGCGGGGTTCATCTGGCCCACGCGGCCGTCGTCGCCGACCGCGATGACCCCCTCCGCGAGGGAGGCGACGAGGACCCGCGCCCGGTCGCGCTCGCCCGTGATCTGCCCCACCTGGGTCTCGATGCGGGCGGCCATCGTGTTGAGGCCGTCGCCGAGCATGGCCAGCTCGGCGGGCCCCGCGACCGGCGCCCGGGCGGCGAGGTCGCCCGACGCGAGGCGGGTCGCCGTGCGGGCGAGGCGGGAGATGCGGCGGCCGATCAGGCGCGAGAGGGCGTAGCCGGCGACGGCGGCGAGACCGAACACGACGGCGACCGCGATCGTGAGCCGGTCGCGGACGGCGCCGATCGCCGCGGCCGCACCGCGCACGGGCGCCGCCGCGACGATCTCCACCCGCCCGCTGGGGGTGATCGCGGCGACCCGGACGCTGACCGCGGAGTAGTCGCGCAGCGCGTCGCGGGAGTACGACCGACCGCCGAAGGCGTCGATCAGATCGCAGCAGTCGCGGGACTGGACCCGGAGGGCGGGGAACCCGCGGAGGTCGGCGCGCACCTCGGCGCCGAACTCGTCGGCCACGCCCTGCACGAATCGGGCGAGCGACGGGCCGTCGACCGGGGCCTCGCGCTGGAGGCGGCGCTGGATCGCCCCCTCCAGCTGGACCGCCTCCGACTGGGCCCGGTCGCGCCGCACCGCCTGGTCGAGCGTCGGCAGCACCGACACCAGCACCGCGAGGCTCGCGGCGAACCCCACCGCGATCAGCGTCGCGATCAGGATCCCCTGGAGCCCGGGGCGGCGGCGCGTCACGTCACTGCTTCACGACGTCGCGCCCGAACGCGTAGCCGACCCCGCGCACGGTGCGGATGAGCTGCGGGTTGGAGGCGTCCTCCTCGACCTTCTGCCGGAGGTGCCGCACGTGCACGTCGACGCTGCGCAGATCGCCGAAGAACGACCCCTGCCAGAGGTGGTTCATCAACTCCTCCCGGGTGAAGACGCGCCGCGGCGAGGACGCGAGCTTGTGCAGCAGCTCGAACTCGGAGTAGGTGAGGTACACCTCGGTCCCGTCGCGCGTGACCGTGCGGGCGACGGGATCGATCTCGACGTCACCGGCCCGCAGCACCTGCCCCCGCTCGGGCGTCGCGCGGGCCCGGCGCAGATTGGCCCGCACGCGGGAGACCAGCTCCCGCGGGGAGAAGGGCTTGGTGACGTAGTCGTCGGCCCCGAGCTCCAGGCCGAGGACCTTGTCGAGCTCCTCGCCGCGCGCCGAGAGGATGATGATCGGCAGGTCGCCCTGGGCACGGACCCGCTTGCACACCTCGAGCCCGTCCACCCCGGGCAGCATCAGGTCGAGGATCATCAGGTCGATGTCGCCCTCGCCGGCCACCCGCAGGGCGTCGTCGCCCCGCGCGGCGGTCACCACGTCGAAGCCGGCCTCGCGCAGGGCGTACTCGACCACGGTCCGGATCGCCTGCTCGTCCTCGACCACCAGGATGCGTTCGGACATCAGGTGAACGGTACCCCGCCCGCGGGCGCGCGGGCGGCCGGCCCGTCGCGCCGCCCGGACCGCCGTCCCGTCCGCCCGCGCCGCCCGCGGCTACCCTGAGGGGCGCCCCCACCGACCCCGAGGG
>DATMJR010000114.1:0-5257 GCA_035553775.1 Miltoncostaeaceae bacterium
CGAGGGCGCTCCCCAGAAGTCCCACCCCGCCTCCGCGGCCGTTCCCGCCGCCGCCTTTGCCGCCCCCGAGGGGGTGGAGTACGTCGCGCCGTTCAGCCGAAGGCGCCCGTCCGGAAGGACGGTTGCGGTGGCCGAGACACCCTTCTTCAGCGACTGCAGCTGCGTCTCGGACTTCAGCAGTCCACCGGCGATCAGGTCGAGGAGCGTCTCCGGGTACTTCTTCGGCTTCTTCCCCTTGGGGATCGGCTTCTGGTCCGCTGTGTCAGGGGCAGCCCCGCATGCGCGCAGCGCGGCGGTTATCGGCTCGACGTATTTCTCCAGAACCGCTCGCTCGCTGGCATGCAGGCTCTCGTCGCCGGGTCTGTTCCCGTTCATCACGTCACAGGCGACGGCGTTGTGGAGAACGTCGAATAGGCGGCCTTCCAGCCATCCGATCTCAGCCGAGTTGAAGTCGTCGCTGGCGCTCGCGATCAGGAGGGCCCGGCTCCACCAGTCCTTCGAGGCGGCGTGCTGCTTCACGCGTTGCACAAGCGTCGACTTGCCGACCTCCCCGACGTACGCGCGGAACCGGTCCGGGTCGTTCGTGTCCGGGCCGAGGAGGAAGTAGACGCCCAATCGCTTCCAGTCGCTCTTCAGCAGTCCGACGGACTCCCGATTCACCAGGACCATCTGGAGGCCCGAGTGCTTGACGGCCACCTCCATCGGCTCCGCAGCCGATGGAGGGACGAGGAAGGTCACGATTTGAAAGGACGCCGGCACCGCCCAATATTGGCGCATGCCCGGGGCTCAGAGGGAGCTGCCTCCGCTCTGTCCGCAGCTTCTCAGAAGCGATTGAGCGACGGGCGGCCCTCTCGTGCCGGTCCCCATGCGCTCGACCTCGCCAGAGGGGTGCAGCTGAGGCAGTGAGCGGCGAAGCGCAAGGCCTCGCCCCTCACCACCTGCCCATCTGCTGGTTCGGGCCTTGCGCTGACACGGCACGCATCAGGTCAGCCCTGACGACATCAGCTGCAGCCGGAGGTGCTCCCGCAGTTCTCGCACTTGTAGCAGGTGCCCGACCGGATCATGGTCCAGCCGCAGGCGCTGCAGAGGACGCCGTCCATCTGGCGGAACGTGTACTTGCCCCCGCGCGCGGGCGGGATGGCGAGCGCGGTCTGCCCGTTGAGCACGGCCGGCGTCGGCTCGGCCGGGGCCTCGGCCTCGGCGTGGCTCGAGGTCTCCTCGGCGACGGCGGCGGAGGCCTCGGTGCGCATGTCGTCGGTGACGATGCCCACCGCGCGCTTCTCCTCCTCCGAGAGGAACTTGGAGCCGAGGAAGCGCACCACGTAGTCGACGATGGACTTGGCCATCGGGATCTCGGGGTTGCCGGTGAAGCCCGACGGCTCGAAGCGCATGTGGCTGAGCTTGTCGGCCAGGATCTGCAGCGGCACGCCGTGCTGGAGCGACAGCGACATGCAGATCGCCAGCGAGTCCATGAGGCCCGAGACCGTGGAGCCCTGCTTGGCCATCTTCATGAAGACCTCGCCGGGGCTGCCGTCCTCGTACTTGCCCACGGTGAGGTAGCCGTCGTGGCCGGCGATCGAGTAGTGGTGGGTGATCGCCTCGCGCGTGTCGGGCAGGCGCCGGCGCACCGGCTGGGCCGGCTGGGCGAGCGCGGCCGGCGCGTCCTTCTTGCCGGTGGACAGCGGCTGCGTGCGCTTGGAGCCGTCGCGGTAGATCGCGAGCGCCTTGACGCCGCTCTTCCAGGCCAGCATGTAGGCGGCCATGATCTCCTCGGGGCTCGCCTCGCTGGGCATGTTGACCGTCTTGGAGATCGCCCCCGAGATGAAGGGCTGCACGGCGCCCATCATCAGGATGTGGCCGCGGTAGTGGATGGAGCGGCTGCCGTTCATGGGCGTGAACGCGCAGTCGAACACCGGCAGGTGCTCGGCCCGAAGGGCGGGCGCGCCCTCGATGGTCTCGTGCTCGTCGACGTACGCGACGATGTCGCGCACCTCGTCCTCGCCGTAGCCCAGCGTGCGCAGCGCGCGCGGCACGGTGTTGTTGACGATCTTCATCACGCCGCCGCCGACCAGCTTCTTGTACTTGACGAGCGCGATGTCGGGCTCCACGCCCGTGGTGTCGCAGTCCATCATGAAGCCGATGGTGCCGGTGGGCGCGAGCACCGAGGCCTGCGCGTTGCGGAAGCCGTGCACGGCACCGCGGGCGACCGCCGCCGCCCACGCCTCGCGCGCGGCCTCGAGCAGCATGTCGTCGCCGACCAGGTCGCCGCGGATGTCCTCCGCCGCACGCTGGTGCATGCGCATGACGCCCTGCATGGGCGCGGCGTTCTCGGCGTAGCGCGCGAACGGGCCCATGCGCTCGGCGAGGCGGGTCGACATCTCGTACGCCCGGCCGGTCATGAGGGCCGTGATCGCCGCCGCGTAGGCCCGGCCGGTGTCGGAGTCGTAGGGCAGGCCGCGGCTCATGATGAGCGCGCCGAGGTTGGCGTAGCCCAGCCCCAGCTGGCGGAAGGACCGTGCGTTCTCGCGGATCCTCTCGGTGGGGTAGCCGGAGCGCGCCACGATGATGTCCATCGCGCTGATGGTGACGTCCACCGCCTGGCGGAAGTCGTCGACCAGGAAGACGCCGGCGTCGTCGACGAACTTCATGAGGTTGAGCGAGGCCAGGTTGCACGCCGAGTCGTCGACGTGCATGTACTCGCTGCACGGGTTGGAGGCGTTGATGCGGCCCGAGGCGGGGCACGTGTGCCACCGGTTGATGGTGGTGTCGTACTGCATGCCGGGGTCGCCGCAGACCCACGCCGCCTCGGCGATCTCGTGCATGAGCTCGCGGGCGCGGAGGGTCTGCATGACCTCGCCGGTGGTGACCGCCCGCAGGTGCCAGTCGCCGTTGGCCTCGGTGGCGTACATGAACTCGTCGGTGACCCGCACCGAGTTGTTGGCGTTCTGGAACTGGATGGACTGCCAGGCCTCGCCGTTGATGCCCATGTCGTAGCCCATCTCGCCGAGCGCCCAGGCCTTCTTCTCCTCGTTGGCCTTGCAGCGCACGAACTCGAGCACGTCGGGGTGGTCGACGTTGAGCACGACCATCTTGGCCGCGCGTCGCGTGGTGCCCCCGCTCTTGATGGCGCCCGCGCAGGCGTCGGCGCCGCGCATGAAGCTGACCGGGCCGGAGGCCTCGCCTCCACCCGACAGCAGCTCCTTGGAGGAGCGGATCGGCGAGAGGTTGATGCCCGAGCCGGACCCGCCCTTGAAGATCATCCCCTCCTTGCCGACCCAGTCGAGGATCGACTCCATCGTGTCCTCCACGGACAGGATGAAGCAGGCCGAGCACTGGGGCTCGGGGCGCGTGCCCACGTTGAACCAGACCGGCGAGTTGAAGGCCATCTTCTGGTTCACCAGCAGGTGCGTCAGCTCGGCCGCGAAGGTGTCGGCCTCCGCCGCGTCGACGAAATAGCCCTCCTCCTCGCCCCACCCGCGCAGCGTGGTGACGACGCGGTCGATGATCTGCCGCACGCTCGACTCGCGCTGCGGCGACCCGAGAGCACCGCGGAAGTACTTGGAGGCGACCACGTTGGTGGCGAGCTGGCTCCACGACTCCGGGATCTCCACCGCGTCCTGGTCGAAGAAGCTGGCACCGCCCTCACCCGTGATGCTCGCGGCCCGCCGCTCCCAGCGCACCTCGTCGTAGGGGTGCGCGCCGGGGGTGGTGAAGTACCGCGTGAGGCCGAGCCGGGCGTCGGCCGCCTGCGCGACGGCACGGATGCCGGTGTCGAGCGCCTCAGTCGCCATCTGGGATCTCCCGCGTCGTGGTCACTGGTGTGGGGTCGGGGGACGGCGCCTCGTCGGCGCCGGGGGTGTCACGGCCGCCGCGCAGCGCGCGCAGCCGGACACGGGCGGCGTTCCGGGGAGGAACGTCCAGTGTATCGAACAGGTGTTCGTCGAGTGGGACCTGCCCGCGCGGGAGGGGGGGCTCCCGCTCGAGGCGCGCCAGCTCCTCCTCGAACTCCTCGACGTCCGCGAACTGCCGGTAGACCGACGCGAACCGGACGTAGGCGACCGGGTCGATCTCCTTGAGCCGGCGCAGCGCGAGCTCGCCGATGACCGACGAGCGCACCTCCTGGCGGAGGCGGTTGCGCAGCTCGGACTCGATGTCGCGGACCGCGAGCGTGAGCAGCCCGGTCGCGACCGGCCGCTTGTGGCAGGCCCGCTGCAGGCCCGCGAGCAGCTTGTCGCGGTCGAAGGGCTCGCGCTCCCCGGAGCTCTTGACCACCACGAGCGGCATGTCCTCCACCCGCTCGTAGGTGGTGAACCGCCGGCCGCAGCCCAGGCACTCGCGGCGCCGCCGGATGGCGTCCTTGGTGTCGGGCACGCGCGACTCGACGACGCGGTGGTCCGGGTGATCGCAGAACGGGCAGATCATCGAGGAAAACGCTAGTCCTGGTGTCTGGTGGGCACCGACGACGCTAGATAGCGTGTCGGAGCCCGATCCAAGCACGTGCGCCCCCGAGGGGGAAGTCCCCCGGCCGGGGGGGACCACGTGCTTTTCCGCGCAAAGAGCGGGCAGACCCGGGTGGCGGCGCGGAGGCCGCCGCGAGGGGCCGCGCTCAGTCCAGGAAGCGCACCCGGTTGGGCGGCCAGTAGACGACCTCGGCCTGGCCGATCACGTTCTCCACGGGCACGAACGGATCCGTCGTGGGATCGGGCTCGTCGCCCTCCCACAGGTGCGAGTCGCACGACTGGCCGCGGTTGTCGCCGAGCACCAGGACGTGGTCGGCCGGCACGGGGGCGAACACCTTGGTCTCGTCGTTGGGACGCACGCGGTGGACCTGCAGGGGCCGCCCGTTGACGAGCGTCGGTCCGTTGCGGCGGATCTCCACCCGGTCGCCCGGCAGGCCGATCACCCGCTTGACGAAGGGCACGCCCGCCGGCGAGTCGTTGCACGACCGCCGCGCCGCCTCGGTGGGGGTGAACACGATGATGTCGCCCCGCTCGATGTCGCGGAACCGGTAGATGAGCCGGTTGGCGATGATCCGGTCGTTGGGCCGGATGGTGGGGTCCATCGACGGGGTCGGGATCTCGTAGGGCTTCGCCACCGCGCTCTGGATGACGAACGCGAGTCCGAACGCGACCATCAGGGGAAGGATCAGCTCGCGGACGAGGCGCCGCATCAGCGCCCCGCGCCCCGGCGCCGTCCGGCGGCCGCCACGCCGCCCCCGAGGACGGCGACGCCCACCACGGCGAGCACGATCCACAGC
>DATMJR010000115.1:0-8627 GCA_035553775.1 Miltoncostaeaceae bacterium
GGACGGGGGAGGGCGCCCCCCTCCCCCGTCCCCGCCGGCACGCCGGGAACGGCCTCGTCGCCCGTGATCAGCCGTGCCCCGCGGCCGCGGGTGAGGAAGCTGACCGTCCACCGGATCAACACCAGCACGCGGTTCTGCAGCCCCGTCAGGTAGAACAGGTGGACGGTCAGCCAGGCCAGCCAGGCGACCAGCCCGCGGAGCCGCACGCCCTTCAGCTCGCCCACCGCGCGCAGGCGCCCGATCGTGGCGAGGTTGCCCTTGTCGACGTAGCGGAAGGGGCCGGGCTGGGGGTGTCCCGCGGCGCGCGCGGCCACCACCCGGGCCGCATGGCGGCCCTGCTGCATCGCGGTGGGCGCGACGCCGGGCAACGGCAGCACCCCGCCCCGCCCGTCCTCGACCCGCGTCATGTCGCCGACGGCCATCACCTCCGGGTGCCCCGGCAGCGACAGGTCGGGGCGGACGGTGACGCGGCCCGCCCGGTCCACCGCGGCGCCCGCGGCCTCGCCGAGCGCCCGGGCGAGCGGGGAGGCCGCGACGCCGGCCGCCCACAGCACCGTGCGGGCCGCCACCCGTTCCTCGGCGCCGCCCGGGGCCGCGAGCGTGACCCCCTCGGGGTCGATCCCGGTCACCAGGCGGTGGGTCACCACGGTGACGCCCAGCTGCTCCAGCTGACGCGCGGCGCTGCGCGACAGGTCGGGATGGAAGGTGGTGAGGACCCGGTCGGCGCCCTCGACCAGCAGCACCCGCGACACGGACGGATCGATGTGCCGGAAGTCCCGGCGCACGGTGTCGCGGGCGATCTCCGAGATCTGGCCGGCGAGCTCCACGCCCGTGGGGCCGGCGCCGACGACCACGAACGTGAGCTGGGCGCGCCGGGTGTCGGGGTCCGGCTCCACCTCCGCGGCCTCGAAGGCCAGCAGGATGCGCCGGCGCAGCTCCAGTGCGTCCTCGAGCGTCTTCAGCCCCGGCGCCAGGGCGGCCCACTCGTCGTGCCCGAAGTAGGAGTGGCCGGCGCCGGCGGCGACGATGAGGCTGTCGTAGCCGATGTCGGCCCGGCGGCCGCCCCCCACGCCGCGCACATGCACGCGGCGGCGCACGAGGTCGAAGCCCGTCACCTCCGCCAGCACCACGGTCGCGTTGCGCTGCCGCTTGAGGACGCCGCGCAGCGGAGAGGCGATCTCGCCCGGCGACAGGGCCCCGGTGGCCACCTGGTACAGCAGCGGCTGGAACAGGTGGAAGTTGCGGCGGTCGATCAGGATGACGTCGACGGGCGCGTCCCGCAGGCCCTCCACGGCCTGCAGGCCGCCGAAGCCGCCGCCGACGACGACGACGCGATGGCGGCGGACGGTGACGGCCTCGGGGGCCGGGGAGGGCGTGCTCTGCGGGTCCATGCCGGGGTTGTACCCCGCGGAGTGGCCGCGCGCCCGGGCCCGGGCCCGCGCGGACGGGACGACCCCGTTCCGCCGACGCGCCCGGCCCGGGCCCGCGCGCGCGTCAGGCCGCCGTTCCGGCGGTGAGCCTCTCCGCGGGGAAGGGATCCGCGAGGGTGGCGCCCACCCCCCCGGCGAGCTCCTCCTCGGTGCAGAGGCAGCGCTCGAGGGCCTCCCGCAGGGCCGCCCGGTCGAGGTCGCGCCCGATGAGGACCAGCTGCTGCTGCCGGTCGCCGTACCGCGGGTCCCAGTCCTCGAGGATCTCCGCGCGCGCGCCGGGGTCCCCGGGCCAGTCGCCCCGCGGCACGTCCGCCCACCAGCGGCCGGCGACGTGGTACCCGCAGGCGCCACCCGCCTGTGACCAGGCGTAGGCGAACCCCGGCCGGGTCGCGATCCAGAAGAAGCCCTTGGACCGGATCACCCGGCTCCAGTCCCCCTCGTGGAGGTGCCGCCAGAGGCGTTCGGGGTGGAAGGGCTCCCGGGCGGAGAACAGCAGGCTCCCGATGCCGAACTCCTCGGTCTCGGGAGTGTGGACGCCCTCGAGCTCGCGCACCCAGGCGGCCGACGACTGCGCCGCCTCCATGTCGAAGCGGCCGGTGTCCAGGAGCAGCTCCAGCGGCACCGCACCGTGCGCGGCCGTCACCACCTCGGCGCCGGGTTGAGCCCGCGCACCGTCCGGAGGACCTCGGCGAGCCGGTCGGGGCCCACCAGGTCGGGCTTGCTGACCACGATGACGTCGGCGAACTCGACCTGCTCCACCAGGAGGTCGGCGACGGTGCGCACGTCGTCGTCCCCCAGCGCCGCCCCGCGATCGGCGAGCGCGTCGGCGTCCTCCAGGTCCGCCATGAAGTTCACGGCGTCGACCACCGTCACCATGGTGTCGAGCCGGGCGAGCTCCTCCAGCCCGACGCCCTCGGCGTCGGCGAAGGTGAAGGTCTGCGCCACGGGCAGGGGCTCCGAGATGCCGCTCGACTCGATGAGCAGGGTGTCGAAGCGGCCCTCGCGGGCCAGGTCCGCGACCGCCTGCAGGAGGTCCTCGCGCAGCGTGCAGCAGATGCACCCGTTGGTCATCTCCACCAGCCGCTCCTCGGTGCGCGACAGCGCCGCGTCCCCCCCGCGCACGAGCGCGGAATCGATGTTGACCTCGCTCATGTCGTTGACGATCACGGCGACGCGGCGCCCGCTCCGATCGGCCAGCACGGCGTTCAGGAGCGTGGTCTTGCCGGCGCCGAGGAAACCCGACAGCACGGTGACGGGCAGTGGCCGCATCCGTTCCTCCTTAGATGAGAATGGTTCTCACCATACAGAGGAGGAGCGTGACGGCGATCCGCCCCGCCCCCGGCGGGGGGCGGGGCGGCGGACGATCAGCCGGCGACCGCCTCCTGCGGTCCGATCGCGATCACGCCAAGCTGCTGCATGAACCCGACCGCGTCGAAACTGACCCACGTCTCGGCGATCCGCCCGTCCTGCACGCGCACCATGTGCATACCGGTGGTCTCGGCCCGGCGACCGGTGGCCGGCATGCCCATGAGCTCACCGGTGTTGGTGCCGCCCCAGGTCCAGCGGAGCACGGCCTGGTCGCCGTCGGCCACCCACGCCTCCTCCCGGAGCCGTGCGTCGGGGACCGCCCCCAGGTAGGCCTCCACCCGCCGGCGCACCCCCTCCGGGCCGCGCGGCAGGTCGGGCAGCAGGGCGTCGTGGTAGACGTGGTCGGCCGCGAACAGCTCGTCGATCACGTCCATGCGCCGCCCCATCCAGACCTCGCGGGCGTAGCGCCGCCCGAGCTCGAGCGCCTCGGACATCTCCCCCTCCTCGTCGTGGTCGCCTGCGGCCACGGTGGGCCCGCCGCCCTCCGACGCTACGGCCGGAGGGCGGGCGGGCGGACGGGGGGAAACCCTCGCCCGCGCCTACGCCCGGCGCGGCGGGCGGCCGTGCGCGTCGCAGATGTCCGGGTGCCAGCGGGCGAAGTGCTGCTTGTGCTGGCCGCTCAGCGAGCCCTCGGGGTAGTACTCCTCGTAGAAGTCCGGGTCGAGGTGCTGGGCCTGGCAGGTGAGGCGCTGGTACATCGGGTCGATGTAGACCGGGAAGCGCCCGTAGGTGTCCCAGCAGTACTGGGCGTACGCCTTGACCATCTCGACGGTCTCGTCGTGGGGCCGCGGGATGGCCCGCACGAACTCGTCGCTGCGCCGGTAGGGCTTCGCCACGTCGTCGTCCATCGCCGACCACTTCGCCTCCATGAAGGCGTCGACCGCGGCGTGCATGTCGCGGTGGTACGGCGGGGTGTAGGCCTCGAAGTGGCCGTCGCGGCCCACGGGGAACGTGGAGCCGTCCTTCGCCTCCAGGAAGCGGAAGCCGAGCCCCGGCACGTCGCCGCCGCCCATGACGAACTTGGGCAGGTACCCCGTGAAGGTCCAGCCGCCGAGGCCGAGGGCCTGGATGGCCAGGTTGAGGTTCTGGCAGATGAAGGCCTGCTCCACGACCAGCATCGACAGCACCCGCGACTCCAGCTCCACCATGCCCATCTGGCGCGCCGACTCCACGCGGCCCGTCGCCAGCCACTCGTCCAGACCCGCCGAGCGGCGGCCGTGCTGCTCGTCGACCAGCGAGAACCGGTAGGAGCGAGCGAGGTAGATGAACAGCACGTTCAGGTACTCGAGCGTGATGTTGGTCACCGGCACGAACAGGGTGGTGCCCGGCTTGTTGGCGTTCCACTGGTTGAAGTCGAACAGGCCCGGGAGCGTTGTGGGCAGCTCGCCGCGTCCCTCCTTCAGCTGCACACGCGCGCGTCGGTAGAGCCGCAGGATGAAGTCGGTTTGCTCCTCGATCGACTTGCCCGACACCGTCGACAGCTCGTCGTCCTCGGGCACCAGCCCGAACATGTTCAGCATCCACAGGCCGTCGTCGTTCGAGAAGAACAGCTCGGTGCCGTGGTTGGAGCACGCGCTCGGCCAGGTGCGGTTGGTCCACTGCACGAGCGTGGACATCCCGCGCACGGGGTCGAGGTCGGCCAGGTTGAGCCCGGTGAGCCCGGTCGCCGCCATCACCAGCAGCGCCTCCTCGAGCTCCCCCAGCGGGACGGGGGCGTAGGGGCTGGCGTAGGGGATGACGTCGGAGCCGACGGTCATTCCGAGACCCACGCGCCGGCTCTTCCGGTCGAAGATCGCCTGGAACAGCGGGTACTCGAGGGCGTTCAGAAGGCCCGGGGGGGCCGCGGCGAGCGGGTCGACGTCCGGGACGCCGCGGTGGTCGGGGACGGCGGAGGAGCTCATGGCGTCACCTCGCGGATCGGTGGCCGTCGTCCGTGCGCCGGCCGAGTGTGTGGTCCGGGCGGCGGGCGGTGGGTGCGCCCTCCGCTACATACGACACTAACTTCCGGGATCGCCCCCGAACAGGGGGCCTGGGAGGAACCTACCCAGGCGGCGCGTGAACACCCCTCACGGGCCTGGTCCGCGGGCGCCCGATGGGCTCCTCGCGGCACGGCCGTCCGCGGGGCGAGGGAGGGCCCTCGCGGCACCCCCGTCCGCGGGGCGAGGGAGGGCCCCTCGCGGCACCCCCGTCCGCGGGGGCTACCTGCCGGTCTCGCCGACCTCGGCGGGCTGCAGCGCCGGGGCCTCGGGCTGCAGACGCGCGTCGGCCTCGTGCACGGCGATGGCGCGGGTGTAGGCGCGCAGGACGCGCGGGGTCAGCCGGTCCCAGTCGAACTGGCCGGCCCACCGCCGTCCGCCCTCGGCGAGGCGGCGGCGCAGCAGGGGGTTCTCGGCGAGCTCGGCGAGGGTCGCCGCCAGGGCGTCGGCGTCACCGGCGGGAACGGTCACCCCGGAGCCGGGGGCGAGCACGTCCAGGTAGCCGGGGATCGATGACGCGACGACGGGGACCCCGGCGGCCATCGCCTCCACCAGGACCAGGCCGAAGCTCTCCCCGGCGAGCGACGGCGCGCAGAGCACGTCGGTCTCGGCGAGCAGCTCGCGGCGGCGGTCGTCGCTGACCCGCCCGTGCACGCGCACGGAGGCCGGCAGCGACATGCCGGGGTGGACCTCCGCGTAGAGGGCCGCGACCTCGGCGCGTTCCACCCCCACGACGTCGAGCAGGGCCGACGGCGTGCGGGCCGCCGCGCGCAGCAGCGTCGCCAGACCCTTGCGCGGGTCGTTGCGCCCGATGAACAGGATGCGGAAGCCCTCGTCGGTCCGCCGCGGTGCCGGCACGGGGGCGTGCGGGGCGACGCCGTTGGCGATCACCTCGTAGTCGCCGCCCAGGAATTTGGTGGCGCACGCTCGCGCGGCCTCGGAGACCGCGGTGCGATGGTGCAGGCGCCGGGCGGCGACGCGCCCGGCGGGGGCGAGCGCGCGGTAGAGCAGCGAATCCGGGCCGTACATGTGGAACGTGCCGAGGAGCGGCCGGGTGGACCGCAGCAGGATCGTCAGGCACGGCGGCACGAGCGGCTCGTGGAGGTGGACCACGTCGTAGCCGCCGGACTCGACCATGCGCAGGGCGCGGCCGTTGGCCCGGGGCGACAGTGCCACGCGGCCGACGGAGCCGTTGTGCCGGACGCCGATCGTTCCCCCGATCCGGAGCACACCGGGCTCGTCGATCTCCCGGTCGGCGGGGGCCAGCACGTCCACGTGGTGTCCGAGCGTGCGCATCGAGGCGGCCATCTGCCGCACCTGCGCCGCCACGCCCCCGTGGGCGTCCCAGGCGTACGGGCACACGATGGCGATCCTCATGGGCTCCGCATCAGCGCCGCCGAGCGGCGTCCACGCCCCCGGCAGCGTGCTGCGCGGTGCCGTCGCGCGGCGCCAGGGCGCACCGTGCAGTGCGACCGCGACCATGAAGGCGACCGCCACGACCAGGAGGCCGGCGACCACGTCCAGCACGAAGTGGTTGCCGGTGGCGACCACGACCAGGATGACCAGCGGCCCCCACAGGAGGGCCCCGACGCGCAGGATCCAGGAGCGCACGGCCACCGCGAGGCCGACGCCGACCGCGACGGCGAAGGCCGCGTGCATGCTCGGCACCGCAGCGACCGGGTTGTAGAAGAACTCCACCAGCGGCGCGTCCAGGGGCACGATCGACTCACGGGTGACCGTGTCGACGATGCCGATCCCGGCGAGGCGCGGGGGCGCGGTCGGGAACAGCGCGTAGATGGGGATGGCGATCATCCATGCCGCCAGCAGCGTGGTGCGCAGCAGCGGGTAGGCCGAGCGGCGGAGGCGGTACACCACGACCAGCGCCAGCGGCACCGCCCCGAGCTGGGCGAACAGGTAAAGGGTCCCGAGCAGCGCCATGACCGGGAAGGCGCTGATCCACTCCTGCACCTGCCGCTCGATGTTGAGCCCGAACTGCGCCTGCAGGGTCACCACCCGCGCGGCGTTGTCGAGCGCGTCCAGGTCGGAGCCCCGGCTGACGCCGCGGGCCAGGGAGTAGATCACGTAGCAGGCCGCGAACAGGCCGACCTCGCGGCGCCAGGGCGAGCGCCGGGCGACGGCGCTCACGAACGGGGTCGCCTCGGCGGCGTCGAGCAGTGAGGGGCGCGGGCGCCCGCGGATGTCGGCGCCACCGCTCACGGCGCCACCCCCGCCTGGAAGGCGGCGCCTTTCGGGGCGACCGGCGCCCGGCCGCCGAGCGCCCGCAGGGAGGCCAGGTCGAGGTCCTCGCGCGCGAGGCAGGCCATGCCCGGCACGATCGCGGTCGCCGCCTGGGCGGCGTGCAGCAGCACGGCGACCGCGATCGCGTCCGCCGCGCTGACGTCGTACGTCGCCACCAGCGGCAGCGCGACCGCGGCCTGGAACGAGCCGACGCCGCCGGGAAGGACGGGGAACGCCTGCGCCACCGTCGTGGTCGCCAGGACGGCCGCCGCGGCGGCCAGCCCCACCCCCAGGCCGAGCGCCCACAGCACCAGGCCGATCGCGACCCACTGCAGGGCGACGGCGGCCAGGGCGGCCGCCCCCACGGGCACCAGCGACCGGGGCGACGCGAGCCCGCGCAGCGCGGCGCGCGCCGACCGGAGGGCGTCGGCGCCCGTGCGCAGCAGGGCCGTGACCCGTCCGCGCGGCGCCGGCCGCTGCCGGGCCCGGGGAGCCTCGCGCAGCGCGACGAGGAGCATGGCCGCGCCGCCCACCGCGACCGCGGCGGCCACCGCGCCCACGTAGGCCGGCACGGGCAGCAGCAGGGCGATGAGCAGGGTGAGCAGGGCCCACGCGACGGTCGACACCAGGATCTCGGCGATGACGCCCCCCGCGATCGCGCTGCCCGCGACCTCGGCGCCGCGCCGGCGCAGCCGGCGCAGCGCCAGCACCGTCCGGGCGGCCTCACCGAGCCGGGCCGGCGCGACCCAATTGCCGAGGAGACCGATGAAGACGGCCGGCAGCAGCTCCCGCGCGCGCACCGCGGCGCGCGGCGCGAGGCCGCGCAGCACCCCGGCCCAGATGACGGCCTTCAGCGCCCCGGCCAGCGTGAACGCCGCGAGGGCGGCGGCCAGGGGCAGCACCGATCCCGCCCCGAGGGATCCCGCGGCCTCGGTCCAGTCCACCCGCCAGGCGATCAGCGCGACCATCAGCGCGACGACGGCGCCCTTGGCGACCGCCGCCGGTCCGACGCGCCGCCCGCCGGCGCGCGCCCGGCGGCCGCCCGCTGCGGCCACCGCGCCGGCGTCAGCGTGCGCGGGGTCCCCGGAGGGGGTCCCGGCATCCCGCCGGACGGTCAGCTCACCGCTCCCCTGGTCGACGTACCGCGGATGCCCTTCCTCCTCACGTCCCTCGCCGCGCGTGCCCCGCCGGCGCGTCCGCCGGCCCGGGCGACCCCACGGGGCGCGGCGCAGCGCTGCGCGGGGGCCGTCTCGCCCCGGTGTGCCGCCGCACGCCCGAGCGATGGCCGATCCTAGCCGCCCCAGCGGCGGCGGGCGAGTGGCGGGAGAGAATCGCCGTTCCCCGCGACCCGGCGCCGACCGCCGCTCGGGGAATCCCCTCCCCCACCTCCGGGTCCTGCCGGATGACGCGTCCGGGGACGGGCGGACTGGCCCGCAGCACGAGGACGGCCCGGATCCGGGGGCCGCGTCGACGACGAAGCGGGCGACGGGGGTCGAACCCGCGACCTTCGGCTTGGGAAGCCGACGCTCTGCCAACTGAGCTACACCCGCGCTGACCGCCGAGGCTAGCAGAGGCCCGGCGGCGGCGTAACGGTCGCCCCCCCCGGGAAGGAACC
>DATMJR010000116.1:0-8351 GCA_035553775.1 Miltoncostaeaceae bacterium
GCCCCTGGACGGGGTGTCGGCGCCGGGCGACGCGATCGTGGTGCCGCTGCCCGCCCGGGGCCGCAGCCTCGGCAGCCTCGCCCTGGCCCGGGGCCCCGGACGGCGCCCGTTCGATGCCGACGACGCCGCCCTGGCCGCCGAACTCGGCCGGCGCGTGGGCGTGAGCGTCGACAACGCACGTCTGCTGGAGCGCGAGCGGGCGGCCCGGGCCGCCGCCGAGGTCGCGGAGCGCCGGGCGTCCCAGATGCAGTCGCTCACGGCGGCCCTGTCCGGGGCGCTCACCCCCGAGCAGGTGGCCGACGCCATCCTCGGCCACGCCGAGGGCCTGCAGGGGGCGAGCGGGGGGGCGCTCGCGCTGCTCGACGAGGACGGCGCGCTGCTGCGCATCACGGGCAGCCGCGGGGTGGCGGACTCCGAGGAGGAGTCGTTCGCGCTGGTCCCGCTGGACGCGCCGGTGGCGCTGGCCGCCGCCGTGCGCGAGGGGCGGCCGATCTGGCTGCCGGACCGCGACGAGTGGGAGCAGCGCTACCCGGTGGGCGCCGCGGCCTTCGCCCAGAGCGGCGTCAGCAGCGCCAACCTGCCGCTGATCGCCGCGGGCAGGACGCTCGGCGCGCTGGAGCTGGTGTTCCCCACGGCGCGCCGGTTCACGCCGTCCGAGCGCGCCGAGGCGCTGGCGGCGGCCCAGCAGTGCGCCCAGGCACTGGAGCGCGCCCGGCTCTACGCGGCCGAGCACCACCTGGCCGAGACCCTCCAGCGCAGCCTGCTGCCCCCGCGCCTGCCGGCCGTCGCGGATCTCGACGTGGCGGCCCGCTACGAGCCCGCCGTGCACGAGATCGCCGTCGGCGGCGACTGGTACGACGCGATCGAGCTGCCGGACGGGCGGCTCGGCGTCGCGGTGGGCGACGTGGTGGGCCGCGGCGCCCCGGCGGCCGCGGTCATGGGACAGCTGCGCAGCGCGCTGCGCGCGTACGCCTCCGACGGCGCCTCCCCCGCCCAGGTGCTGGCGGCCCTCAGCCGCTTCGCGGAGGGCGTCGAGGACGCGCGCCTGACGACCGCCTGCTACGCACAGCTCGACCCGGTGGGCGGGGTGGTGCGCATCGCGTCCGCGGGCCACCCCCCGGCGCTGCTGCACCACGACGGGCGCACCGTGTGGCTCACCGAGGGCCGGGGCGCGCCCCTGGCCTCCGGGGGCCCCGCCGCACCGGAGGCCGTGGTGGTGGTGCCGCCGGGTTCGACGCTCGTCCTCTACACCGACGGCGCCGTGGAGCGGCGGGGCCGCCGGCTGGAGGAGGGCTTCGCGACGTTCGCGTCCATCGTCCGCGAGGGGGCCGGCGGCGGGCCCGAGGGGCTGTGCGCCCACGTCGTGCGGCGCCTGCTGAGCGCGGGCCCCCATGACGACGTCGCGATGCTCGCGGTGCGGGTCGCGGCGCGCCCGGTCCCGCCGATCGTGCTCGACCTGCCGGCCGAGCCCGCCGTGCTCACCCGCATCCGGCGCGACGCGCGCCTGTGGCTGCGGGCGGCCGGGGCGACGGACGAGGTGGTGCGCGACGTCCTGCTGGCGGTCGGCGAGGCGGCGGCCAATGCCGTGGAGCACGCCTACGCGGGCGGCGAGGGCACGGTGCGCGTGGAGCTGCGCCAGGAGCGGCCGGGCGAGGTGATCGCGGAGGTCGCGGACCGGGGCACCTGGCGGCCGCCGGCCGCCGAGCCGGGCGACCGCGGCCACGGGATCGGGCTGATGCACCAGGTCATGGACGCGGTCGACCTGGACGCGGGACCGGACGGCACCCGCGTCACGCTGCGGCTGGCGCTCCCCGCCGCGGGCGGTGACGAGCCCTTCGGCGCCCCACCGATGCCGGATCCCGCGGCGGCCCCCGCCGCCCTGGACGGCCCCGGCCGTGTGGCGGTGGCGCGCCGCGGCCTCCGCGCGCGCATCTCACTGGCCGGCGAGATCGACCTCGCCGGCGTCGCGGACGTGGTCACCCGCGTGCGGGACGGCGCGCAGGGCGCCGACGACGTCGTGCTCGACCTCGCGCGCGTCGCCTACATGGACAGCGCCGCCATCCGCGGGCTGCTCGAGCTGGCCCGCGAGCTGGCCGCCGCAGCCCGGCTCGAGGTGCTCGCCCCGCCGGCCTCCCCGGCCGCCCGGCACCTGGCGCTCGTGGGGCTCGACCCGGCGGGTCTCGGGGCGCCGGCGCCGCCCGCGCCGGTGTGAGCGCCTAGAAGGCGTACCGGATCTCGCACTCCGGCAGCCGCCGCGCCATCACCTCCCGCAGCTCGGCCAGCCGCGCCGCCTTGAACCCCCGCCGGTAGCGCACGTTCCAGCCGCCGGTGCCCGAGCGCTTGGGCTCCTGCAGCTCGGGGCGCCACAGCAGCTCCTCGGCCCGCGGGTGCCAGCCGAGGTTCACCTCGTGCAGGCGGTCGTTGTGGGTGAGCATGATCACCTCGGCCTTCAGCTGCCGGCGTGCCCGGGCGCCCACGCCGTCGGCCACGTCGGCCAGCAGGTGGTCCCACGCCTCGAGCCACCCCTCGTGCACGATCACCGGCGACAGGTTGAGGTGCACCTCGTACCCGGCCGCCACGAGGTCGTCGATGGCGGCGATGCGCTCGGCCACCGGGGAGGTGCGCACGTCGACGAGCCGCGCGATGTCGTGCGGCATCAGGCTGACCCGCAGACGGGTCCGCCCGCGCGGGTCGTAGTCGAGCAGGTCCCGGTTGACGCGCTTGGTCGCGAAGCTCGCCTTCGCGGTCGGCAGGTCGCGGAAGAGCTCGACGAGGTCGCGCACGTTGTCGGAGATCATCGCGTCGACGGCGCAGTCGCCGTTCTCGCCGATGTCGTAGACCCAGGCCTCGGGGTCGCACTGGTTGGGCACCGTCTTGGGTCCCTGTCGTGCCACGTGCCGTGCGATCGCCGCGCAGATGCGCTCGATGTTCACGAACGTGGTGATGGGGTTGGCGAAGCCCTTGCGGCGCGGCACGTAGCAGTACGCGCAGGCCATGGCGCAGCCGTTGGAGTGCGAGGGGGCGATGAAGTCGCTGGAGCGCCCGTTGGGCCGCAGCGACAGGGACTTCTTGACGCCCAGCACCAGCGTCTCGCGCTTGATGCGCAGCCAGTCGGCGACGTTGCCCGCATTGCCGTGCAGCTCCGGGATCTGCCAGTGGGAGGCGACCTCCACGAGCTCCGCGCCGGGGAAGCGATCCAGGATCTCGCGCCCGCGCGCGTGCTCGCGCACCGCGGGCTCCAGGTAGATGCGGCCCACGTCGAGGAGCCGCCCGGTCGTCACGTCGGTGGTCACCCGACGAGGGTGCCAGCGCCCGCGGGCCCCCGCCCGTGCGGAGGCCGGGTCTTACCCGACCCGCAACATCAGCCCGGGGCCGGCGTCCCCGGGGGGTGCAGGCGGTTGTCCACGCCGGTGACGCCGTCGACGACGGCGACGCGCGTGCCGATGTCGTCGATCATGTCCGCGGGCGCCTCGCCGCGCAGGGTGACGACGCCGAGCGCGCAGTCGATCGTGATCCCGTCCGGGATCTCCGGGTCGCGCAGGAGCTCCGACCGCACCCGGTCGCGCGTGGTGGCGTCGTCCGGGAACTCGGTCGCGCGGGCCGTGTCGGGGTCCTCCACGTGCCGGCCCTCGGTCTCCAGCGTGCCCGGCGGGTCGGGCCAGCTGCGCCCCTCGGGCGGTCCGGAGGCCTGTCGGCGGCGCAGGAGGTACGCGCCGGCGGCGGCGAGCGCCCCCAGCACGGCGAGGATCAGGAGGCGGGTCCGATGCATGGCGCCTCACATTCCCCACCGGCGCCCGCGGCACACGTGGCCGGTGCGCCGTGGACGGTTCCCCGTCAGGTCGCGTCCCCGGCGGCCGATGCAGGGTCCGAGGACCGTCCGCCCGGCGCCCCGAGAGCGCCCGTCCCGATGCGCAGGAGCACCACGTGAACGTCGCCGCCCCGCCCCCGGCCCGCGTGCTCGTCGTCCAGGAGAGCCGGACGCTCCGGACCCTGCTCGCGAACGCACTGCGCGACGCCGGCCACACGGTCGTCAGCACCGGCGACGGGGAGCGCGGTGTGCAGTTCGCCGGCGCCCTGATCGACGAGGACGGCCTCGACGTGCTCGTCTGCGACGCGCGGCTCCCCGGACGCGACGGCGTGGAGGTCATCCGCCTGCTCCGCGCGCGCTACGGCGAGCGGACGCCCTACGCCATCCTGCTCACCTCCGAGGAGCGCGGCGACCGCAAGGCCGACCTCCTGGACGCCGGCGCCGACGACCTCGTGCAGAAGCCGGCCGACCCGGCCGAGGTGCTCGCCCGGGTGCGCGCGGGCGCCCGCGTCGCCCGGCTCACGGCCGAGACCCGCCGGCAGCGCGACGTGGCCGCGGGGATCCTGCGCTCCATCCGGGACGGCATCGTGGTGATGTCGGCCGACGCGGAGATCGTCGAGGTCAACGACGCGCTGTGCCGCATGACCGGGCTCCGGCGCGACGAGCTGATCGGCGCCCGGCCGCCCTACCCCTACTGGTTCCCGGAGGACCGCCTCGCCCGCATGGACGCGGTGCGGCGCCGCATCGCGGCGCGGGAGGTGGGCGACGCCGACGCCCGTCTGCGCCACGCGAGCGGCCGCGCGATCCCCGTGATCGTCAGCTCGGCCCCGCTGCCGGCCCAGGGCTCGGCCCTGCCGGGGATCGTCGTCACCTTCAAGGACGTCGCCCACCGGCGCCGTCAGGCCGCCCGCGACCAGGCGCTGCGGCGGGTCGCGACGGCCGTGGCCAACCAGCACTCCCCCGCGGAGCTCTGCGCGCTGGTGGCCGAGGAGGTGGCGCACATCCTGGAGTGCGACGAGGCCGCCGTCGCGCGACTCGGCGACACGGGCGCGGAGGTGCTCGCCGCGGTGCCGGCCTCGTGCGGGGAACCGGTGGCGCTCGCGGCGCTCGCGCGCTGCCGGGCCTCGGGGGAACCCGCCGAGCTGCAGGCGGCCGACGGCTACGCCGACGGGGAGCCGCGCTACCAGCTGGCCGTGCCGATCCGCGTCGCCGGCGTGCTGTGGGGCGCCCTCCTCGCCACCCACCGGCACGCCGAGGACGTGCCGCCCGACGCGGTGGAGCGCCTGGAGCGCTTCGGGGAGCTGGTGGGCATGGCCATCGACAACGCCCAGGCGCGCGAGCGCCTGCAGGCGCTCGCCGACGACGATCCCCTCACCGGCCTGGCCAACCACCGGGTCTTCCACGAGCGCCTGGCCGTGGAGCTCGCGGCCTCGGAGGAGCTGACGCTGGTGCTGCTCGACATCGATCACTTCAAGGACGTCAACGACACCCACGGGCACCAGCTGGGCGACCGGGTGCTGCGGGTGATCGCCGAGCGCATGAACGAGGTGGTGCGGCGCGACGTCGACACCGTCGCCCGGGTGGGCGGGGAGGAGTTCGCGATGATCCTCCCCGGCGCCGGGGCCACCACGGGAGCGGGCATCGCCGAGCGCCTGCGCAGCCGGGTGGAGTCCACGAACACGCCGCCGGTGGGCTGCGTCAGCGTGTCGCTCGGCGTCGCCGCGCGACTGCCCGGCGAGGACGCCGAGGCCCTGTACGCCCGCGCCGACGCCGCCCTCTACGCGGCGAAGCGGCGCGGGCGCAACCGGGTCGCGCTCGCGGAGGCCGGCCCGGGCTGACGCCGGGCGGGGGTCAGCCGACCGCGCGGTTGCCGAACATGAGCACGCGGCGGTCCTGGTCGAAGAACACGGTCTCCGCGGCCGCCAGCAGGTCCTTCATCACGTCCAGGTCGTCGGCCGTCGGCCGGATGACGTGCTCCTCGACGCCGTTGTCGAGCACGAGCTGCAGGGTCCACACGCTCGGCTCCCCCGGCGCGGCCTCGGTCCACGACACCTGGTAGTGGGTCACCTCGCGGACGCGGATCTGCTGGGGGGTGATGGCGGGCTCGGCCATGGCGATCTCTCCTCGTCGGAACGTGCGCGGCGCCTTCCCCGCCTCCGGCCGGGCGAATCCGCACGCACGGCAGCGGTGCCGGCCGGCCCGGGCGATGATTCCCCACGGCGGCGGCGGTCGGGATGGCGGACACCGGCGACGGGGGCGACGATGACGACGCGGACGGGACGGACGGACGGGACGGACCCGGGGCCCGGGCGCGTGTCCGACGACGCGGTGCGGGAGGCCACGGGCCGCGGGTGGCGGGAGTGGGCGGACGTGCTCGACGCGGCGGGCGTCGCCCCCGGGGATCACCGGGCGATCGTCGCGCATCTCGCCCATGCGCACGGCGACCGGGTGCCGCCGTGGTGGCGGCAGGCGATCGCCGTGTCCCACGCGCGCCCGCGGCGTGCGGGCGGTGGGCCAGACGGCGGCCGGTTTCCAGGTGGGCGTCCAGCGGACGGTCCCGCAGGAGCACGGTGCCGTGTGGCGGCTGCTCGTCACCCGCGCGGACCTGTGGCTGGGCGCGGGCGCCCCGCACCCACGGGAGGCGGGCGTCCCCTACCGCGTGGTGGACCCGGACGGGCGCGCCGCGCACGGGGAGGTCCGGGTGGTGCGCACGGGTGCGCGCATCCGTCTCACGTGGCACCCGGAGGGCTGCGACGCCCCGGCCCGCGTGGAGGTCAGCCTCACGGCCCGCCACCCGGGGCGGACCGTGCTGCACGTCCAGATCGACCGGCTCCCCGACGCCGGGGCGCGCCGGCGTGCCCGCGAGCACTGGCGCGCGGCGCTCGACCGCCTGATCGCCGCGTCGTAGGCGTCGTCAGGACGGTGGCGGCAGGGTCTCCGGGCGCAGCCGGTCCATGCGCCAGAACAGCGTGTGCAGCTGGTGCCGGCGCTGCCACTCGCGCCCGGTGACGGGCTCCGTCTCGGGCGGGCCCGTGTACGTGTGGCTCGTCACCGTGACCAGCTCCCAGCCGTGCCCCGACATCCGCTTCAGGTGCGCGTTCAGGTTCTCCCCCTCGCGGGTGTCGATGGTGGTCGCGTAGAACTCGACGTGCGGCATCGGCCCTCCTCGTGTCCGGTGACCCCGTCCGCGCCCCGGATGGCGGGGGCGCGCGGGGGTCCCCCAGGATCGCCCGGCGCCGACGCCCGACGCACCGACCCCCGCGCCGCGGGTCCCATGAACGACGCCGGCATCCACGACAGCGCCGCGCGCACGTACCGCCGGGCCGCCCGTCGTATGGGGATGCGCGGCCTTCCGGGAGGGGCGCGGCGACGCCGGGATGGCCGCGCGGAGGCGGCGCACCGGAGATCGAGCGGCGGGCCGCCGCACTCGAGCGCGACCACCGGCGCCGGCGCGCGTCCGGGCCGCGCAGGCTGACCGGCCGGTGGCCCCCTACCGGCCCCCGCCGGTCAGCGCGGCCAGCGGGATCCGGCGGATGACCCCCTCGCCGCCCAGCGCCACCCACACCTCGCCCCCCACGACGAGCGCGTCCGTGGGACCGGCGCCCACCGGCGTGGGCGTGCCGGCGCGTAGGCCGGGCAGGGACACCGGCGTGAGCGTGCCCTCCTCCACGTCCGGCACCAGCACCGCCCGGGCGCCCGCGGGCACCGGCCGGCGCAGCGAGGACCCGATGGCGACCACGGGGCCGCGCGGCGCGCCCGTGCGCGCGTCGCGCATCTCGATCGCCCCCGGCCCCACCCCCGCGAGACGTCCCGCCAGGGGGTGCAGCAGGGCGCTGTCGAGGTCGGCGCGCGCCACCAGCCGCGCGCGCCGGGGGTCGACGCCCACGAGGTCCTCGGCCTGCGTCCACACCCGGCCGCCCACGACGGCGACGTCGCCGTATCCCAGGCCCAGCGGAATGCGGGCCAGGACGCGTCCGCTGCGCAGGTCCACCGCCACCAGCGAGCCCTCGATCGCGTTGCGCAGCACCGACACCCACGCCCGTCCCCGGGTGAAGGCCAGCCCCTGCGGGGTGCCGCCCAGCACCGTGCGCCACACGCGCGCGCCCGTCGGCTCCCGCAGGCGCAGCAGGGCCCCGCGGCCGTCGACCACGTAGAGGGCGCCCGCCCGCCCGCGCACCAGCAGCGGGCGCCCCCCGGGGCGGACCGGCCGGCCGACGACCCGGCCCGTCCGCGCCAGGCGCAGCAGCCGGGCGTTGCGACGATCCACCACCCAGACGCCGGTGCGCCCCAGGGCGAGGCTGCGCGGCTCACCGCCCACGCGCACGTCCCGGCCGGGTACGCGGCGGGGGCGGGTGTCGATCCTCAGCAGGGCGTCGCCGCTCACCGCGAAGAGCGCCCCGTCGCCGGCGGCGGCGGCCGCCGGCACGCGCGGCCCATGGAGCGGGTGGGCGCGGACCCGGCGCCCCGTGGCCGCGTCGGCGCGCGCCACGAGCGTCGTCCGCCCCAGAGTGGTCACCCAGACCGCCTCCGCGCCGACGCGGCC
>DATMJR010000117.1:0-11916 GCA_035553775.1 Miltoncostaeaceae bacterium
AACCCCTAGCCGCCGGCCACGGCGCGCGCGCCGCGCCCCCCATACGACCACCCCTGACACTGGGGCGGCACCGGCACGCGCCGGAGACGAGACGGCGCAGCTTCGCGCCTCACTCGAGTCGACACTCGATGGACTGACCACGATGCTCCGGTCCCTGCACGGCTCCGGTCTGGCGTCCGCGGTCGGGCCCTACGCGCAGATGCAACGTGTCCTCGTGCTGCAGCGCGGGCACTGCCGGGCCGAGGGCATCACCGAACTCGATCCTCTGTGGGTGCAGATCGCGCGCACCGCACGCGGGATCACCGAGCTGCTCGACGGGTTCGCCGGGTCTCTGCGCCAGGTCGCCGCGCTTGACCGAGGGGGTGTCGGTCAGCCGGTCACGCCCGAGACCCAGATACTCGACGCGCTCATCGAGCACGGGCCCATGAGCCCACGCCGCCTGGCGGCCGTGCTCGACATACCGGCAGCGGACGGGGCGACGCTCGTCGCACAGATGCTGGACGCCGGACTTCTGACCCACCGCAGTCCGCGGGGGGTTGCGGTTCAGCCGTCCCCGGAAATGCGTGACGCCGCTCGTGCGGCGATCGGCACCCGGCGGCACACCGACGCCGCCGCCCGACCGGGGCCGGCCCACCCCGTGCCCGACGCTCGTGCTGCGGGGCGACCGTCATAGGGGGCAGCCTCCGAAGCTCCAGTGCCGCGGCGGCGAAGGACGTACCGCACGACGCCGATCGGCCCCTCCACGTCCGCGTCTCGGCCCACATCGCCCGCGGCGCCGGCCTCGGCCCAGTGCAGGACGGGCGCCTTGTCCTCCTCGACCCCCCCAGGACGACGGGGAGCTCCAGAGCGGCGAGGGCGCAGCGCCGCGACGGAGGCGAGGCTGGCGGGCGGTACCAGGTCCAGGACGGCAACGTCTGCGGTCCGCGTGGCCAGCGCGTCGCATGCTGCGTGCATCTTCGGCGGTTGGCCCCGACGACACGTGGAGCCCGGCCGCGCGCGCCAACACAGCGGCGATCCCGTCGCGGTCAATCCGGACGGAGCTGATGACCGCCGGCGCGGCGCGGACCCGAGCCCGCGGGACTGGGTCCGCGGGGTCGTCGTGCCAGGAGGGCGGTGGAGTCGTCAGCCCCACCCGTCCACTCACCGCCGACCACGGTGCAGCGCGACATTCGCCGCGCGCGCCTGGCCCAGAGTCACTACGAGGCTCGCATCTCAGACCGCCCGGGTGGTGACATCCTCGGAGGACCGGCGTGCGACCGCACCCGGGCGGGCGGTGCCGGAGGGGCCGCCCCCGGGGTCGAGTGCAGCCGGCGGCTGCGCGAGGAGACCGGCGACGTGGACGGCCTCATCGCGCCAGTGCACGGGAAAGGCCATGCGGAGTACGTGCCCCTGGGGGGTGCAGGCGACCAGTACCCACGATCCCGTCTCCGAGGCCCAGCCCTTGAACCATTCGACGACGTCCAGCCCCGCGCGGTCGAACACACCGAGGAGCGGCCCCACGCGTCCCCATGCGCGGAACCCGAACAGGAGCACGCGGCGGTCGGTGACCGCCACCCACCGGCTGCGCGCGATAAACATGACCGGCACCGGCCGCACCGACGCACGGGCGACGATGAGCAATTGCTCGCCCGGAGCGAGCCGTTGCCGGACCGTCTCCTCCACCGCCGGCACCAGGGAAGCCTTGTGCGATGCGCGCCAGGAGCGCGTCAGCGCCACGACCAGCTCGACCGCCTTGTCCTTCGCCGCCTCCACGACCGCGAGCGGGTCGCCCGCGAAGAACGCCTGGAGCCCCTCCAGATCGACGCCCATCGGATCGTCGGCGTCGCCTCGGCCGCGGGGGAGCAGCGGGTAGCGAGCATCCCTTCGCACACGGATCGACTGCACCAGACGCACGAGATTGAAGGCGATCGCCGCGCACGCCAGGATCAGGCCCGCGACGGCCAGCGCATTCCAGACCGGCACGGTCACCGCGATCACGGCCACCAGCAGCGCGAGCGCAAGCGCGAACGCGTAGAGGAGCGGCGCCTTGCGACTCCCGAGCAGCGTCGGCGGAGCCGCGCGCGGCAGGTGGTCGTAGAGGCCGCCCTCGTGATCCGCCGCATCGGCCGAGGCGAGAAGTCCGGCGAAGTAATCGGGCATGGACAGGCCTTTCGCGAGGACGCCGTCGGGCCGGCCGACGCGGGGCCGGCCGCCCTCCCTCACGTAATCCGGGGGCGCCGGGTGGCGGCATGCGGGCTTTCCCTCGTCCGTCCGGTCGATGAGCGGTTCCGGCGACATTCCGCTTCGTGGTCGGGAGAGCCGCGCCCCGCGAGGTGGTGTCGCTCCCCGGCCGCGGCCCCCGTCACAGGGGGGTGTCGAGATGGTCCACCTGGGAGATGAAGGGCTCAGGCGACCCCTCGGTCGGGCCCCCCTCGTGAGTGCGGCGCGCCTGCAGAAGCGCCAACACGGTGATGACGGGAACGAAGGCCAGGAACACGGTCGCCCCGCTCGCATCCCCCTCCAGGTACTGAGCGGCGGCCAGCAGCATCAGCAGGACGGCGACCACCGCGGTCCGCGCGGCGAGGCCGCAGGGGTTGATCGTCGGGAACCGGCGCGGAGCACGGAGAGGGGTCACTGCGCCTTCCCTTCCTCGGCGGGGCTCGGATAGCCCTTTCGGAAGGCACGACGCGCGGACGGGGCCCTCTATTCCCGGACCTCGGGAGCAGGCGAGGGAATCGCTTCACCCAGGAGGCCACGGGCTCGTGACCGTCACCGCATCCGTCGCCGACAGAACCCGCGCCGCACTGCTCCTGTGGCTCGCTAGCCGATCCGCTCGGCGAGCCCGACGAGGATCCCCTCTGGACCGCGGACGTAGCAGAGGCGGTACAGGTCCTCGTACTGCGCCACGTCGTCGACCAGCTCCGCGCCGTGCTGGCGCAGGCGCGCGAGCGTCTCGTCGAGGTCGTCGACGGCGAACATGACCCGCAGGTAGCCGAGGGCGTTCACCGGCGCGGTGCGGTGGTCGGCGACCGGGGACGGCGTGAGGAAGCGCGAGAGCTCGATCCGGCCGTGGCCGTCCGGGGTGCGCATCATCGCGACCTCAACGCGCATGTCGCGCAGTCCGGTGACCCGTTCCGCCCAGTCACCCTCGATGGTGCCCCGGCCCTCGAGCTCGAGACCGAGCTCGGCGAAGAAGGCGATCGCGGCGTCGAGGGACTCGACCACGATGCCGACGTTGTCCATCCGGAGGCGCGCCATGCGGCCACCCTAGTGCCGCTGTCGGGCCCGAGGCGCGCCGGTCGCCCCGGGCCGGCGATCGTGCCCGTGCCCGTGCCCCTTCAGGCGGCGCGCGCCCTCCCGGGCGGCGACGCGCCGGGCGGAGGCCCCTCCGGGGTCATCGCGGCCACCACCCGGGCCGCCGCCGTGGTGGGTGAGCCCAGCAACGGCAGCGCCCCGGCGGCGCGCGCGAGCTCGGCGGTGACGCCGGGCCCGGCGAGCGCGGTCGGGACGCGTGCGGCGAGGGCGGCGATCTCGTCGCGGTGCTCCACCATGCGGGCGTCGTCGACGGTCGCGATCACGACCAGGTCGGGGGCCAGCGCGCGCGCCGTCTCGGCGATGGTGGACAGGGGGGTGTTGGCGCCGAGCAGGGTGATCCGCCAACCCCGCTCGCGCAACGCGAGGCCGAACGCGATCAGCCCGAGGTCGTGCTGCTCGTCGGGAGGGCAGGCGAGGACGGCGCGGGGCCCCGCCCCCATGCCCCAGCTGCGCGCGAGGCCGAGCAGCCGGCCGCGGACGAGCGCGGTGGCGAAGTGCTCCTGGCCGATCGACACCTCGCCGGCCTCCCAGCCGGTGCCGAGGTCGCGCAGGAACGGCATCACCAGCCCCTCGATGACGGTCTCCACCGTGAAGCGGCCGAGCGCCTCGTCCAGCACCGCGTTGGCGGCCACCTCGTCGTAGGCCCGTGCCGCGCGGCGCAGCTCGACGACCATCCGCTCGGGAACGCCGGCCGGAACCGGTGCGGCGGCGTCTGCCAGCCGGGCGGCGGCGCCCGCCGGGTAGCCGGCCGCGAGGAGCTCCGTCATCCGCTCCACCCGGCGACGGTCGTCGGCGGAGTACTCGCGGAAACCGCCGGGGGTGCGCGCGGGCCGGAGCAGGCCGTAGCGCCGCTCCCACACCCGCAGCAGCTCGGGCCGCACCCCGGTGGCGCGGCTGAGCTCCCCGATGCGCATGGTGCCGCCGTCCATGCCCGCAGTGTACCGATAATCGGAACGTGTTGTTCAGGTTCGGGCGCCCGGCGTTCGCGGAGGAAGGGCGGCTCTTCCGGTTCGTCGGCCGGTTCCCCCTTGCACAAACACTGGACAGGTCGTTCAGTTTCGCCGACAACGACGTACGGGGGGATCGACATGAGCACCACCGCGAACGCGACCTGGCCCGACCTCGCCGAGGGCCTGTACGAGCGGCTCACCGGCCGCGGCACGACCATCAGCTACCACTTCGAGGACATGATCGTGGAGGTGCCGCGCGCGACCGGGCAGGACTCGCCGCGGGCCACCTGGCGCCTGCACGGCGCGCTCCACATCCGCACCTCCGAGCCGGGGCGCTGACGGCCGTGACCGACGTCCGGGGGGAGCTCCTGGCGTTCGGGCCGGGCACCCGCCTGCGCCTGCGGGGCGACGGCGCGGTGCTGCGGGTCGAGGTGGCCGGTGCTCTCCCCGGCGGACGGGCGCGGGCGGCCGCGCTGGCCGACCGGCTCGCCGCGGCCGGAGTCCGCCTGGACCTCCGCGACGGCGCCGGGCGGACGCTGGGCGTCGCCGGCGCCCGGGTGCGGTCCCCGCTGGGGCGGCTGCTCACCGGCAGCGCCCGGGTGCGCCCCACGGCGCGCGGCGTGATCGCCGCCGTCCGAGGCCGGGCGGGGGACGCGCCCCGCCACCGAGACCACCACTGAGAGGAGTCGCGCCGTGCACGATGCGACCATGAGCGCGCCGGCGTCCGCCGGCGTCGCGCACGACCCCGCGGCCCGCCGGGCCCGCCGGCTGCTGTTGGCGCGCAGCCTGATCCTGGTGGCCGCGCTGATCTCGTTCGTCCTGTCGGTCTCCCTGTGGTTCGCGGGGAGCCGTGAGGAGGGTCTGTTCGTCGGCATCTGGGTGCCGACGATCATCAGCCTGGGGGCCTTCCTGCTGCCGCGGAGGGCCGAGGCGTGAGCGAGGCGGGCATCTTCGCCTTCGGGGTCGCCGTGACGCTGCTCGTCGCGGCCGCCCTGGCGCTGCTCATCTACGGCGCCGTGGTGGACGGGCGCACCGAGCGGGAGGTCCGCGCCCGCGGGGAGGTGCCCCCGCCGCCGCCCGCCACCGTGGCTCCGGCGCTGGCCGGGCCGGAGCGCGACGCGCCGCGCGCGCCCCTTCCCGGGGACCGGCTGCCGGTGGCGTAGCCGCCCGGCGCGCCGCGCTCCCGTGCCCACCGCGGGAGCGCGGCACGGGAGCAGGCGGCGCCCCGGTCATGGCCGGCGGGCGGGCTGCCGCTCCCGTGTGTTCACGGCGCCGCCCCGCGGGGCGGCGCGGCCTGCCATAGGCTCGCCGCAGTGGGACGCCGCACCGCCTACCCGCCCGGCACCTTCTCGTGGGTCGAGCTGGCCACCAGCGACGGCGCGGCCGCCCGGCGCTTCTACGGCGGCCTGTTCGGCTGGGAGATCGCCGCCGCCGGCGACGGCGGCGTGCCCGCGGTGTGCCGCCTCGACGGGGACGCCGTGTGCGCCATCGCGGAGATGCCCCGGGGCGTGCGCGCCACGGGGGTGCCGCCGAGCTGGACCAGCCACGTCACCGTGCCCGACACCGCCGCGGTGGCCCGGCGGGCGCAGGCGCTCGGCGGCGCGGTCGTGGCGGAGCCGTCCCCCGTGCCCGGCGCCGGGACGGCGGCCGTGCTGCGCGATCCCCAGGGGGCGCTCGTGGCGGTGTGGCAGCCGGACGGGTGGGCCGGCGCGGAGCGGGTCAACGACCCGGGCTGCCTGTGCATGAACGAGCTCATCACCACGGACGCCGCCGGTGCGCGCGCCTTCTACGGGGCCCTGTTCGGGTGGGAGTGGGACGACGTGGACGCGGGCGACGGCGCACCGGTGGCGTTCCTGCGCAACGACGGGGCGATCAACGGCAGCGTGTTCGCCGCCGCCGGGCCCACGCCCGCCCACTGGCGCCCGTGCTTCACCGTCCCGTCCGTCGAGGAGGCCACGGCCCGCGTGCGGGAGCTGGACGGCGCGGTGCTGCACCCGGGCGTGCTGCTGCCGGACGGGAACCTGGCGCTCGTGCGCGACCCCCAGGGGGCGGTGCTCTCGCTGTTCGCCGGCGAGACCGACCCCTGACCCGACGCTCAAGGCCACGCCAGCGCGCGCCGTACCATGGGGCGGCGACGCCATGAGGGCGCGCGGCCTCCCCCTCCAGGACCCCGGCGATGATCGAGACCGTCAACCACCTGCTCGGCGCGCTGGGCATCCTCGCGCAGATCGCGATCGTCGCGATCGTCGCGCTGCTGGTGGCCGCGCGGCTGCGGCCCGCGGCGGTGGGACGCCTGGTGGGCACGCCCGACGTACTGATGCGCCAGGCGCTCTGGACCGCCTGGGTCGTCGCCGCGGTGGCCACGGGGGCATCGCTGTACCTGTCCGAGATCGCCGACTACGTGCCCTGCCGGCTGTGCTGGTTCCAGCGCATCGCGATGTACCCGCTGGCCGTGGTGCTGCTGGTGGGCGCCCTGCGCCGCGACCGGCGGGTGGTGAGCTACGCGGCGGCCTTCCCGGTGGTGGGCGCGGGCATCGCCGCGTACCACATCTACATCGAGCGCAACCCGGAGGCCGAGAGCCAGGCGTGCCGGCTGTCGGGGGCGCCCTGCTCGACGAAGTGGATCGAGGAGTTCGGCTACCTCACCATCCCCACGCTCGCCCTGACGGCGTTCGTGCTGATCGCGGTGCTGCTGGCGGTGGTGCACGTCGCGGGGCGACGCGCCGAGCGCTGAGCGCGGGCCCGGCGGGCGCGCCGGGCGCATAATCGACGCCGAGGCCCGCCCCGCGGTGCCCCACGCCGGCGGGGGATCGCCGGCCGCCACGACCGCGCGAGGAGCCCGGCGATGCCCATGCCCGTCCCCCTCTCCGTCCTGGACCTCGCGTCCGTCGGCCCGGACGAGAGCGTTCGCGACGGCCTGGAGGGCTGCGTGCGGCTGGCGCAGCGTGCGGAGGAACTGGGCTACACGCGGGTGTGGTACGCCGAGCACCACAACATCTCCTCGATCGCGTCGTCGGCGCCGGCGGTGCTGATCGCCCATGTCGCCGCGCACACGGCGCACATCCGACTCGGCGCGGGCGGCGTGATGCTGCCGAACCACGCGCCGCTGGTGATCGCCGAGCAGTTCGGCACGCTCGCCGAGCTCCACCCGGGCCGCATCGACCTGGGCCTGGGGCGCGCACCGGGCACGGACGGCAACACCTCGCGCGCGCTGCGGCGCGACGGGCAGGCGGCCGACACCTTCCCCCAGGACGTCGTGGAGCTGCAGGGCTACCTGAGCGGCGACACCACGATCCCCGACGTGCACGCCGTGCCGGGCCGGGGCACGGGGGTGCCGCTCTACATCCTCGGGTCGTCGCTGTTCGGCGCGCAGCTGGCGGCCGCGCTGGGCCTGCCCTACGGTTTCGCCTCGCACTTCGCGCCGGCCGCCCTGCGCGACGCGGTCGCGATCTACCGCGAGCACTTCCGGCCGTCGGCGCAGCTGGAGCGCCCGTACGTGATCGCGGGCGTCAACGTGCTGGCGGCCGACACCGCCGCCGAGGCCGAGCGGCAGCTCGCGCGGCGCCGGCGGGTGATCGCGCGCGCGATCTTCAGCCGCCCCGGCCACCGGGTGGACGAGCGCGAGGCGGAGGTGATCCTGCGCACGCCGCACGCGCGGCACGTGGACGAGATGCTCACCCACACCGCCGCCGGCATGCCCGACGTGGTCCGCGCCCAACTGGCGGAGTTCCGCGCGCTGGCGGGGGCGGACGAGCTGATGACGGTCCACGGGGCGGATACCGTGGAGGGCCGGCTGCGCTCGCTGGAGCTGGTGGCCGAGGTGGCGGCGCACCGCTAGGGCCGGGCTACAGTGGGGGTGTCGGCGCACCGAGGCGAGGAGGGCCGCGGCGTGGGGCTGCCGGCGCTCCGCAACTCACGGGTGTACCGCGTCCGCGGCGAGGGACCCACCATCGCCGAGCGGGCCCAGGAGCGGCGCGTGTTCGTCGCCGGCGCCGCGATGGCCTCCTGCTGGGCGGTGCTCGCGCTGGCGCCGCTGCTGATCGTCACGGCCGTCGCGCTGGCCGCCGCGGGCGCGCCCATGGCGGGCCTGGTGGTGGCCGGCGCCGCCCTGCCCGTGGCGCTGCTGGCCGTGGCGGGGATCCTCACGATCGCGGGCACCGGCGCCTACCGTGAGCGGCGCGCGCTTCGGGCGGGCGCGCGGGGGGCGCTCATCCAGGACGAGGAGCGCGTGCGCCGGGCGCGCGAGGAGGCCCGCCTGCGCGTGGTGGACGAGCTGTGCCAGCTCGCCGACGTGGGCTCGCCCGAGGAGGCGGCCCGGGTGCTGACCGAGGGGGTGCTCGACCCGGAGCGCGAGACCCTGCTGCGCTCGCTGGTGGCGGTGGCCTCCACGCGGGAGTCCCCGCCGGCCGGGGAGTGAGCGCCGCCGGGCGCCCGCGCCCGGCCCGGCCAGGCCGCCACCGCGGCCCCCGCGCTCAGCGGTCGGCGAAGAAGACGTCCCGCTCCTCGGGCGTGAGGTCCCGCACCGCGCGCCGGTCGGCGAGGCGCTCCACCTCGGCCATGGCGCCGCAGGTCCCGCAGCGCCAGACGCGGATGTCGCCGTCGTCGCTGGTCGACAGCAGGCGGGTGCCGTCCCGGTTCCACGCCAGGCGCAGGGCCGCGTTCGAGTGGCCCCGGAGCACGGCGACGGTGACGCCGCGCCGCCAGTCCCAGACGCGCACCGTCTGGTCCTCGCCGGAGGTCGCCAGCAGCGCGCCGTCCGGGCTGAACAGCGCGTCGAAGCCGCGGCCGCGGTGACCGCGCAGCAGCTGGGGCGGGTCGCCCGAGCGCCAGTCCCACACCCGCACCACGCCGTCGTCGCCGTTGGTGGCGACGTGCCGCGCGTCGGGGCTGAACGAGGACCGCCACACCGCGCCCTCGGCCCCCTCCAGGGTGGCGAGTTCGCGGCCCGCACGCCAGTCCCACACCCGCGCGACGCCGTCCTGGCCGCCCGTCACCAGCAGCGTGCCGTCGCGCGAGAAGCGGGTCCCCCACACCAGCTGGCGGGCGTTGAGCCGGGCCAGGCGCCGGCCCGTGCGCGCGTCGTTGACCAGCACGACGCCGGAGATGTCGCCGCTGGCGACGACGTCGCCCGCGGGGCTCCAGGCGGCATCGGGGACGCCGTCGCCGTGGCCGCGGATGACCCGCTCAACCCGGCCCGAGGCCGTGTCCCAGATGCGCACCGTGGTGTCCAGGGACCCGGTCACGAAGCGGCGGCCGTCGGGGCTGAACGAGGCCCCCCAGACCTCGTCCGTGTGCCCGCGAAGGACGCGGGCACGGCCGGTGGCGGCGTCCCAGATGCGCACCGTGCGGTCGTTGCCGCCGCTGAGGACCCGGCGCCCGTCCGGGCTCCAGTCGGCGCCCAGGACGCCCGTGTCGTGGCCCCACAGCACCGCGCGCTCGCGCGCGGGCGCGACGTCCCACACGCGCAGGGTGCCCGCGCTGTCGGTGCTGGCCAGCGTGCGCCCGTCGGCCCGGAAGGAGATGCCGTTGCTGGTGCCGTCGTGCGGGCGCAGGCGCAGGCGCGGCGGCCCGCCGCCGACGTTCCACACCAGCACCGCGCTGTCGGATCCGGCCGTGGCGAGCGTGCGCCCGTCCGGGCTCCACGCCGCCTGGTATACCTCGCTGCCCTGGGGCCCGAGCCGCACGGGCGCCCCGCCGGCGCGGACGTCCCACACGTAGGCGTAGCCCTCGTCGACCACGTCGCCGCCGGTCACCAGCCGCCGCCCGTCCGGGCTCCACGACACGTGCGACATGTCGTCGCCGTGGCGGCCAATCGTGCGCCCTCTCCCCGTGGCCGCGTCCCACAGCCGCACGGTCGTGTCGTCGCCCGCCGTCGCGATCGTGCGGCCGTCCGGGCTCCACGCCACGGCCCCCACCCGGCCGTCGTGGCCGCGGAGCACGCGCAGGCTGCGGCCGTCGCGCACGCGCCAGATGCGGGCCGTGCCCCCGTCGTAGGCGACGGCCAGGCGGGTGCCGTCGGGGCTGAACGAGACGCCGCGGACCTCGTCCCCGCCGACAGGGATGCGCCGGACGACACGGTCGGCCCGCCAGTCCCAGACCGTGACCGTGCCGCCCTCGTCGCCGCCCGCGGCCAGGCGGCCGTCGGCCGACAGGTCGACGCGGAAGACGCCCTCGTCGCCGGCATCGTGCGCCGCCACGACGCGTCCCGTCGAGGTGTCGACCACCAGCAGCTCGCCCTCGGAGGTGCCGGTGGCCACCAGCGCGCCGTCGGGGCCGGGGTCGAGGCCGTAGATCTCGTCGCCGCGGGGCGAGAAGGCGCCGAGCAGGCGCGACTCCTCGGTGGCCTCGCGCAGCGCCTGCTCGGCGGCGACCGTGGGTGCGGCGGCGAAGGCCTCGCGCGCGAGCAGAAGGCTGAGCTCCGGGTCGTCGTCGAGCGACGTCTCGGCGTTGACGGCCAGCTGCCGCGACAGGGCCACGTCGCGCTGCTCCTGCGCCTCGCCGCGCTGCCACAGCGCCACCCCGGCGCCCGCGCCCACCACCACGAGCGCGGCGGCGAGCCCGCCGATGGTGGCGCGCACCCGCCGCGTGCGGGCACGGCGCTCCCGGTCGGCGCGCGCCACCCCCGCCGCCAGGAAGTCGGCCTCGCGCGGCGACAGGTCGCCCGGGGGCGACTCCCGCCACGTCTCCAGGCGCGCGCCGCCGTACAGCAGCCCGTCGTCGCGGCCGGACGCCTCCCACTCCTTGGCCGCCTCCAGGAGTCGCAGCCGCCGGCGCAGCGCGTCGCGCTCGTCGTCGAGCCATCCGCGCAGCTGGGGCCAGGCGCGCAGCAGCGCCTCGTGCGTGATCTCGACGACGCGGGCGCCGCTGGCCTCGTCGGTGCCCACGGTGAGCAGGCGCTCGGCGGCCAGCGCCTCCACCACCGCGCCCACGTCGCCACCGCCGGGCGCCCCGCCGGCCAGCTCGTCCAGCTCCACGCGCCGCCGGGTGTCCTCCGCGCCGTCGCCCGGGTTGACCAGGCGCAGCAGCACGCGCCGCGCCACCTCCCGGCGCCCGTCGGGCAGCGCCGCGTACGCGGCGTCCGCGCGCTGCGCCAGCGCCCCCTCGATGCCGCCGCTGGCCTCGTACGCCTCCAGGGTGAGCAGGCCGTCCCGCCGCCGGCGCCACAGCTCCACCAGCAGGTGCTCCACCAGCGGCAGCGCGCCCGGGCGGTCGCGCACGTCGGTGAGGATGCGCCGGGTGAGGCCCTCCTCCAGGTCGAGCCCGACCGCCCGGGCCGGCTCCTCGATGGCACGCCGCAGCCCCTCGGCGCCGAGCCCGCCCACCAGCAGCTGCCGCCCCGCCATCAGGGCCGCCAGGCGCGGGTGCCCGGCGGCCGCCGCGGTGAAGTCGGCCCGCATCGTGAGCAGCAGCACCAGCCGGCCCTGGGGGATGGACGCGGCGAACACCAGCGCGTCGAGGAACGCCTCCCGCGCGGCGGGCGGCGCCAGCGTGAACACCTCCTCGAACTGGTCGACCAGCAGCACCACCCGCTCCTCGGCCGGGCGGCCCGCGAGTGCGGCCGCCAGCGCGCCGTCGAGGACGGCGGCGTCGGCGGCCAGCGCCTCCGCGGCGGGCATGCCGTCGCCGAGCCCGCGGCGCATCTCCGCCGCCAGCGCGGCCATGGGCCGCGCGC
>DATMJR010000118.1:0-14499 GCA_035553775.1 Miltoncostaeaceae bacterium
GAAGCCGGCGGCGAGCAGCGCGTCGCGGTCGAGGAAGTTGCGGCCGTCCACCACGAGCGGGGTCTTCATCCGCGCCTTCACCTCACCGGCCCAGTCGAGGCCGGCGAACTCGGCCCACTCGGTGACCAGCACCGCGCCGTCGGCGCCGTCCAGCGCGTCGAGCGCCGACTCGCAGATCTCGGTGCCGATGAGCACGTCCCCGGCGCGCTCCATGGCCACCGGGTCGTACGCGCGCACGTGCGCGCCCTCGGCGCTGAGGCGCCCCGCGAGCACGATGCTGGTGGCCTCGCGGATGTCGTCGGTCTCAGGCTTGAAGGAGATGCCCAGCAGCGCGATGGTCTTGCCCACCAGCGGCCCGAGGTGCTTCTGCAGCTTGCCGATGGTGCGGCGCTTCTGGAGCTCGTTGACCTCGATGACCGAGGTGAGCAGCTGGAAGTGGTAGCCGGAGTTGCCGGCCAGCTGCTTGAGGGCGGCGACGTCCTTGGGGAAGCACGAGCCGCCGAAGCCGATGCCCGCCTGGAGGAACGCGCCCCCGATGCGCCGGTCGAGGCCCATCCCCTGCGCCACCACGCCCACGTCGGCGCCCACCTCCTCGCACACGTTGGCGATCTCGTTGATGAACGAGATCTTGGTCGCCAGGAAGGCGTTGGAGGCGTACTTGACCATCTCCGCCGTGGGCACGCTGGTGCGCACCACCGGCGCGCCGAGGGGCGCGTAGATCTCGGCCACGCGGTCGCCGTCGGCCGGGGTGAAGCTGCCGATCACCACGCGGTCGGGCCGCATGAAGTCGTCGAGCGCGGCGCCCTCCTTGAGGAACTCGGGGTTCGAGACGTACCCCACCTGCGACAGCCCGCGCCGGTCGAGCGCCTCGCGCACCTGCTCGCCGGTGCCGACGGGCACCGTCGACTTCATCACCAGCACGTGACGCGCATCGCCGCCCACGGCCGCCAGCTCGTCGACCACCGTCATGACCCGCGACAGGTCGGCGTCGCCCGAGTAGGTGGGCGGCGTGTCCACGGCCACGAACACGATGTCGGAGGACTCCAGCAGCCGCTCCAGCGACAGCGTGTAGCGCAGCCGCTCGGCGTTGTCGCGCATCAGCGCATCCAGGCCCGGCTCGTAGATGGGCACGCCCCCGTCGTTGAGGGCGCCGATCTTGCGCGGGTCGATGTCGCGCACCGTGACCTGGTGCCCCAGGGCCGACAGGCACACGCCGGTGACCAGGCCCACGTAGCCGGCGCCGATGACGCCCACGCGCGCCATGGCCGCGGGGGCCTGCGGCGCGGCGGGGTCGGGCGCGGCGGCCGGTCCCCCCGGCTGCTCCTGCAGGGTCATGTGGGCGTCGCCTTTCGTCGCGTCAGGGGGTCGAGGGATCGTCGCCGATCTCCACGGGGGTGTCTGCCACTCCTCGGGGGAGTCTCGCCTGACCGACCGGCCGGAAGGACCGGGCGATCGAGTGCACGGTCTCGGCCGACAGCGAGCGCTGGCGGTCGATGGTGTTCGAGACCCAGTACCGCACCCCGTCACGCTCGAAGGCGTCGCGCACCAGCAGCCGCCCGTTGTAGTAGGTCGACAGCGGCACCAGCCCGTCGCCCCTGCGGAGCTCCCCGGTGCGGCCGGCGAGGATCGGCGGGTCGTGCATGGTGGTGGCCATGATCCCCCAGTAGCGCGGGGCGCCGCCGGGCAGCTGCAGGACGACCTTCACGGCCCAGGGTCCGCGGCCACCGGTGTTGATGCGGTACACCCGCACGTCGACGACCCGGGAGCCGCGCGCGATGCGCGTGGGCACCATCAGGGGCATCCCGGTCTGCTGCGCGATGCGGCGGAACTTGGGCACGAGCGAGGTCGTGTGGACGACGTCGGGCGGCGGCGGCCGCCGCGCCACCCGCGGCGGGGTGTAGAGCGTCCCCGTGAAGTCGGTCCCCACCACGACCACGACGTCGGCGCCCCCGGTGCGCTCCTGGTCGAGCGTCTGCAGGCCCGCGGAGGGCCCGATCAGCGTCTGCACCGCGCGGCCGGCGGCCACGCTGGTCGGCTGCCCGCCGTCGAAGAACACCGACGTGTTCCGGTACGAGAATTCGTTCGCGTTGCCCGCGGCCGACGCGCGGTAGCCCTTGGCGCGCAGCAGGGCCGCCATCTCGTCGGCCACGAGCGTCCGGCCGGACCCGTTGAGCACCCGCACGGTGATGGCGCGCGGGTTGACGCGCGGCGCGCGACTGCCCTGGAACTCGGGGCTGAGCCACTGGCGCACGGCGTCGGCGACCGCCGCGTCGTCGAGCACCGCGATGTACTCGCCGGCGTCGGTGATGGCGTCGCTGCCCTCGAGCGTGATGCGGAACACCCGGTCGTCGGGCGTGTCGATCGCCATGCGGATGATGTCGAGCATGCGGTCCGACGACCGGATGCTGGTCTCCGAGTTGCGCGCGATCAGCCGCAGGAAGGACGGCCCCTGCACGAGGTTGCCCAGGCTCGAGCGCACCTTGCGCTTGACCTCGCTGAGGAACATCTGCTGCCGCACGATCCGGGCGAAGTCCGAGTCGCTGTGCCGGTAGCGCACGAAGTCGAGGGCGTCGTCGCCCAGCAGCCGCTGGTAGCCCGGGACCAGGTCGATCATCTCGTACTTGACCGGCCCCGAGTTGTCGTTGAAGTAGCGCCGGTCCACGTCGATGTAGACGCCGCCGATCTCGTTGACGAGCCGCGCGAAGCCCTTGAAGTCGACGTTGACGTAGTAGTTGATGGGCTGCTTGGTGATGCCCTTGACGGTCTCCATCAGCAGGGCCGGCCCGCCGCGGCCGCTCTGCTCACCCAGGGTGTAGGCCGAGTTGAGCTTGCCCTGCCCGTGGCCGGGGATGGACACGTACGAGTCGCGGGGGAAGCTCAGCATGGAGATGAAGCCCTGCTGGCTGTCCAGCCGCACCAGGATCACCGAGTCGCTGCGCCCCGGGTCGCCCTGGTCCCGGCCCCGGCTGTCGGAGCCGATCAGCAGGATGTTGATGGGCTGCCCGGGCAGGACGGGGTCGGCCACCCGCCGCGCCTCGTTGACGCGGTGCGTGTCGGGGCTCGCCTGCGAGATGGTGTCGTCGAGGAAGGCCCACGAGCCGTAGGCCGTCGCGGCGAGCGCCCCGATGACCAGCCACACCGACCACGCCAGCAGCGACGGCCAGCGGCGGCGGCGCGGGACCCGGTAGTAGCGGGTGGGCCGCTCGTCCCCGCTCACACGGCCGCCACGGAGGGGGACCCGGCACCGACCCGGCGGGCGAACCGCACCAGCGAGTGGCGGTACCGCGCGAGGCTGGCGATGTCGACCCACTCCCGGGGGCCGTGGTGACCGGCGCCGGTGGGCCCGTACTCGACCGCCGGCACCCCCACCTCGAGGAAGGCGACCGCGTCGGACGAGCCGTCGCGGCCCACGGCCTCGGCGGCGGGCGCCACGGCCCGGGCCTCGGCCAGCAGCTCGCGCACCAGCGGGTGCCCGGGCGACAGGTCGGCGGGCGGGCGCGCCACCAGCACCTGCAGCGCGACCTCGGGATCGAGCGCCTGGATCTGCGCGAGCACGTCCCCGGTGGCCTGGCCGGGCAGCGTGCGCAGGTCGACGTACAGGTGGCACAGGTCCGGGACGCGGTTGAGCACGTCGCCGCCGGCGATGCGGCCCAGGTTGACCGAGGGCCCCGCGAACATCTCGGAGCGCTCGGACATGAATGGCAGGGACTCGATGCGCCGGAACAGATCGAGGGCGCGGGTGATGGCGTTCTGGCCCAGCCACGGCGTGGAGCCGTGCGCGGAGACGCCGGGCACGACCAGCTCCAGCATGGTGACGCCCTTGGCCTGCACACCGACGTGCATGTCGGTGGGTTCGCCGCAGATGACGAAATCGGCCCGCAGGCCGTCGCGCACGATCATCTCCGAGCAGTTCTCGCCCGGCTCGGACCGCTCCTCGTCGGGCACCACCAGCAGATCCACCTGGACGCCCTCGAGGCCGTCGCGGCTCCACTCGGACATGGCGAGCATCATGGCCGCGACCGCGGCCTTCATGTCGTACGCCCCGCGCCCGTAGAGGCGGCCGCCCTGCCGCACGGGCACGAACTGGTCGGGGTGCCCGGGCACGACGTCCAGGTGGCCGTTGAGCAGCAGCCGGCGCGGACCCTCGCCCACGCTGGCGAGCACGCAGCGGCGGTCCGCGAACCGCAGTTCACGGACGGGCACGCATCTCCCCTCCAGCCAGCCGGCGACGAAATCGACCGCATGGTCGACGCCCGGGCGCTCGGAGGTGTCGATGGCGATGAGCTGCTCCGCCAGGTGCACCTCGTCCACCCGGGCAGGATACCGGAGGGGGCGGCCGAGGGCCGCACGGGCGCGGTGCCCGTGCCCCCACCGCCCGCTGCGAGGGATTCCCCCGATGCGACCGGGTGAGGGTCGGGTGTGATCTGTGGTCACACCGCGGCACTCGATGGAGGTCGACATGAACGTGCCCTTCGACCGGCGTGAGCAGTCCCGCCCGGAGCCCGACCAGCTCCGCGACCCCGTCACGGACTGGGAGGCGTTCCACGCCGCACGCGCGGCGCACCGGGCGCGGCTCGCCGAGTCCTCGCGGCGCCACCGCCCGGCGCCCCCGGCGACGGCCGCCCGTTCGGCGCGGTAGCGCCGGTCACGCATGCCGGCCGGGGGAGCGGCGCCCCCGGCCGGTTCGATCCCGTGCGCGCCCCGGCTCCGGGGCGCGTGCCCCGTCGACGTCGGGGATGCGGTCGGCGAGGGCGTAGGCGCCCCAGAGGGCCAGCAGCAGCGCGCACAGCAGCAGGCTCGCCCGGATGCCGGCCACGTCGGCGAGCGCACCCGCCGCCGCCGCCCCGAGGGCGATCGGCCCGATCACGACCAGCTGGTAGAGGCCCAGCATGCGGCCCACCATGGAGACGGGCGCGCGCAGCTGGATGGCCGTGTTGGTCGCGATGAACATCCAGATCCACACCACGCCGCACGCGGCCATCGCGCCGATGGCCACGCCGGTCGTGGGGGCCAGGGCGACGCCCGCGAGTCCGACGGCGAAGGCCAGGGTCGCGACCGGCAGCGCCGTGCCGCGCCGGAGCCCGGCGCGGTGGAGGGTCTCCAGCAGCCAGGCGCCCAGCAGCGCACCGCCCCCCATGGCGCCGAGCAGGAAGCCGAGGCCGCGGGGCCCGGCGTCCAGGCGGGCGGCCACCACGGGCGCGAGCTCCTGCACCGGGGAGGCGAGCGCCGTGAACAGGGCCATCCCCACCAGCAGCCGCCGCAGGGGGCGGTCGTGGAGCGCCACGGTGAGTGCGGCGCCGACCCCCGTCGCCGCACCGCGTGGCGGCTGCGCCCGGGGGGTGACGACGGCGAGCACCGCGATGAGCGCCAGGAACGACACCGCGTTGAGCGCGAAGCACCAGGTCGGCCCCGCCAGGTCGAACAGCAGCCCCCCGGCGGCCGGCCCGGCGAGCCGCGCCACGTTGATGCCCGCCGCGTTGAGCGACACGGCCTGGCCGAGGCGCTCGACGGGCACGAGCGCCGGGATCAGCGCCAGCATCGCCGGAAGGCCCAGCGCGAACCCGACCCCGAGCGCGAACGTCAGCGCGAAGATCACCCCCACGCTCAGCGCCCCGGCCGCCGACAGCACCGCCATCGCCGCCCCCGCGGCGGCCTGCAGCCCGAAGGTCCACATCCCGATGCGGCGGCGGTCGAAGCGGTCGGCCAGCTGCCCCCCGGACAGCGACAGCAGGAACGCGGGGCCGCGGGCGACCAGGGCGAGCGCGCCCACGGCCGCGGGCGAGCCGGTCATCTGGAGCACGATCCAGCCGGCGGCCACGACCTGCAGCCAGTTGCCGCAGTTGGAGGCGAGCCCGGCGAGCCAGACACGCCGGAACGCGGGGACGCGCAGCACCGAGGGGACGGCGATCACCCGGGCATTGTGGCGGCGCGGGCCGTCCGCTCCCGCGCCGCCGGCGGTCACACCGGCCGGAGCCGGCGGCTGGTCAGAGCCGGCCGATGCGGGGCAGGTTCGCCGTCAACCAGGAGGATCGGATCCGCAGCCAGGCGGTGAGCCGGGCGGTCTCGGCGCGGTACGCGGCCCGCAGTGCGGGCTCGGGGGCGCCGGCGGGGAGCGGCCGGTACCCCAGCACGGGCCACCGGCGCAGGTTGCGCACCTGGGCGGGCGCCAGGGCGCGCGCGTCGCGCTCGATGTCCGCGATCATGCGGCGCACGAAGCCCCGGCGACGCAGCTCGGTCCACCGCGCCCGCATGGCGGCGACGAACGCCGGGTCGTCGTACCAGCGCGACACCCACCGGCGGTCGCAGAGGGAGCAGCCGCGCGGCGGCAGGAGCGCCGGCGGGTTGCCCATCGACAGGTCGAAGTCCCAGAGCGGCCCCATCGCGATGAGGCCCCCGCGACCCTCGTGCATGTAGGTGCTCGCGGAGAAGGCGTCGTGGTTGCGGAACAGCTCGTAGAGCAGCGCGTAGTCGACGGCCGCGGGCAGGTCGAGCTGCGCCCGGTACCCCCGGGTCGGGTGCCGGTATCCGCGCCCGTAGAGGGTGCGTTCGAAGCGGGCCACGCGCGCGGCGATCGCCCGCGCCTGGGCGGGGCTCATCTCGTCGCGCTCCGGGTCGGCGTACACGATCGGCGTCCGGGTGACCGGGGTGCGGAACCAGGTGTCCCCCGCGTCGAGCTTGCCCGTGGTCGTGTACTCGAGGAGCCAGCCGTCGGAGTCCTCCCCGGGCGAGGCCACGCGTTCGCCGTCCAGCTTCAGGGACTCCATCAGCACGTAGACGCCCCAGTAGCGGCCGTTCAGCACGAGCTCCACGTAGCGCGTGCGCGCCGCGTAGCCGCCCAGCCGGCGCGCCGCGCGATACGCGACCACGTTCCGCATGAGGGTCCCGTCGTTGTACGCCGCGTACAGCACCCAGTCGTTCTCGGCCGGCATGCCGAGGAGCGGCACGTTGCGGTTCTCGCCGCGCGCGTCCACCGTGTCGAGGGAGAACTGCTTCTTCGGGAACCGCTGGGACGACTGGCCCCGGACCTCGATCTCGATGCGGCCGCGGTACACGTTGGCCGGGTCGCCCGGCCGGTTCAGGCGGCCGGCCCGGTGGATGATCCGCATCGCGGCGCCGACCTTGGGCTCGTCGACGATGGGGCCGTCGGCGTCGATGACCACGATCGGCAGGCGGGTCGCGAACGACGGCTGCGCGCCTGCGCGCGCCGGGCCGAGCGCGACGGCGAGCAGGGCGATCAGGGCGAGGGCGAGGGCCCGCGGCGGGCGGGCGGCGACGGAGCGGGGCATGGGGCGAGCCTCCCACGCCGTCCCCGCGGGGGACATGGCCCGGGGATGAGAATCTCCTCATCCCCGGGACCGGGCCCGACCGGTGCGACGGGCGCACCGCCCGGCCCCCGAGGACCGCGGCCGGCACCACCGTCCGGCCGCGGGGGGGGCTACCTCCGGCTGCCCACCCGCAGCCGGTTCTCGGCGCGCCGGCGTGCGGCCTCGGCGGCCACCCGGGCGGCGTCGTCGCCGGCGGCCGCGTCGAGCGCCTCCTCGGCGCGCCGCAGCGCCGCCTCGGCCTCGGCGACGTCGATCTGCGACGCCTCCTCGGCCTGCTCCACGAGGATGAGGACGCGGTCCTCGCCGATGGAGAGGTACCCCTCGGCGGTCGCGTAGACCTGGGTGGAGTCGTCGAGCATGCGCAGGCGCGTCTCGCCGGGCTTGAGCGCGCAGACCAGGGGCTCGTGCCGGGGCAGCAGGCCGATCTCACCCGCGGCGCTCGGGGCCACCACCATCGCGGCGACCCCGTCGAACACGGTGCCCTCGGGGGTGAGGAGCCTCACCCCCAGGCGCTTGCGCTCGGCCGTCGACACCCTAGCCCCGCAGCGAGGCGGCCTTCTCGACCGCCTCGTCGATGCTGCCGACGAGGAAGAAGGCCTGCTCGGGCAGGTCGTCGTGCTGGCCGTCGACGATCTCGCGGAATCCGCGGATGGTCTCCGACAGCGGCACGTACTTGCCGGGGGTGCCCGTGAACGCCTCGGCCACGTGGAACGGCTGTGAGAGGAAGCGCTCGATCCGGCGGGCCCGGGCCACGGCCAGCTTCTGCTCGTCCGTGAGCTCGTCCACGCCGAGGATGGCGATGATGTCCTGCAGGTCGCGGTAGGTCTGCAGGATCTCCTGCACCCGGCGGGCGGTCTCGTAGTGCTCCTCGCCCACGACCTCCTTGGAGAGGATCCGGCTGGTCGAGTCGAGCGGGTCCACGGCGGGGTAGATGCCCTTGGCCGCGATGTCACGCGAGAGCACCGTGGTGGCGTCGAGGTGCGCGAACGAGGCCGCCGGCGCGGGGTCGGTGAGGTCGTCGGCCGGCACGTAGATGGCCTGCACCGACGTGACCGAGCCGCGCCGGGTGGAGGTGATGCGCTCCTGCAGGTCGCCCATCTCGGTCTGCAGGGTCGGCTGGTAGCCCACGGCGGAGGGCATGCGGCCGAGGAGGGCCGACACCTCGGAGCCCGCCTGCACGAACCGGAAGATGTTGTCGATGAAGAGCAGCACGTCCTGGCCGCCCTCGTCGCGGAAGTACTCCGCCATCGTCAGGCCACTCAGCGCGACGCGAAGGCGCGCCCCGGGCGGCTCGTTCATCTGGCCGTAGACGAGGGCCGTCTTGTCGATGACCCCGGACTCCTTCATCTCGAGCCAGAGGTCGTTGCCCTCGCGGGTGCGCTCGCCCACGCCCGCGAACACCGACAGGCCGCCGTGCTCCTGGGCGATGTTGTGGATGAGCTCCTGGATGAGCACCGTCTTGCCCACGCCGGCACCGCCGAACAGGCCCACCTTGCCGCCCTTCACGTACGGGGCCAGCAGGTCCACCACCTTGATGCCGGTCTCGAAGATCTCGGCGCTCGGGTTGAGCTGGTCGAAGCCCGGGGCGGCGCGGTGGATCGGCCACCGGGTGGTGACGTCGACGGGGCCCGCCTGGTCGATGACGTCGCCCAGCACGTTGAAGATGCGCCCCAGCGTGGCGTCGCCCACGGGCACCGAGATCGGGGCGCCGGTGTCGCGCACGTCGGCGCCGCGCGCGAGGCCGTCGGTCGTGTCGAAGGCCACCGCCCGCACCCGGTCGTCGCCCAGGTGCTGCTGCACCTCGGCCACGAGCGTGCTGCCGTCCTCGCGCGGGATCTCCAGCGCGTTGTAGATCGCCGGCAGAGCGCCCTCGAACCGGACGTCCAGCACGACGCCCTTGATCTCGAGGACGGTCCCCGTCATGGCGTTCGTCGTCACAGGGTCCCCTCCCTATTGCAGCGCGTCCGCACCGGCCACCACCTCGAGGATCTCCTGGGTGATGGCGGCCTGACGGGCCCGGTTCATCTTGAGCGTGAGGTCCGTGATCAGGCCCCCCGCGTTGTCGGACGCATTGCGCATCGCGCTGCGCCGGGCGGCGTGCTCGGCGGCGGCGCTCTCGAGCAGCGCGCGGTAGATCGTGGTGTTGACGTACACGGGCAGCAGCCGGGCCAGCACCTCTTCGGCGCTCGGCTCGAACAGCGTCAGCGCCCGGGACTGCTCGCCGTCGTCGTCGTCGGCGTCGTCGTCGAGCACCACCTGGCGCTCGATGGGCAGCAGCTGCTCCACGGTTACCTGCTGCTGCATGACGGACTTGAAGGCGTTGTAGACCAGCAGCACGCGGTCCACCTGACCGGAGGTGAACAGCTCCACCAGGTACTCCGCGATCAGCTGCGCCTCGCCGTAGCCCGGGTCGCTCGAGAAGCCCTCGAAGGTGCGCTCGATCGGCATCCGCCGGAACCGCAGCGTGCCCGAGCCCTTCTTGCCGACCCCGACGTAGACGACGTCGTCGGCACCGTCGCCGCGCAGGTCGCGATCCGCGCCGAACCCCGCCCGCAGGATGTTGACGTTGAAGGCCCCGGCGAGGCCGCGGTCGCCGGTGATCGTGACCACCGCCGCCCGGCGCACCTCGTCACGCTCCTGCAGCAGCGGGAAGGCGCGGTTGGCCTCCGACTGCCGCGAGGCCTGGGCCATGACCCCGCGCAGGTTGCGGGCGTAGGGCCGCAGCGACTCGATGCGGTCCTGCGCGCGACGGAGCTTGGCCGAGGCCACGAGCTCCATCGCACGGGTGATCTTGCGGGTGTTGCGCACCGACTCGATGCGCCGCTTGATGTCGCGCTGGCTCGGCACCGGGCCTAGGCCGCCACCGGCTCGGCCGCCGGAGCCTCGGTCTGGGGCGCGAAGTCCGCGACGACGCGGGTGAGCAGCTGGTCGAGCTTGGACGTGGTCTCGTCGGAGAGCTGCTTGGTGTCGCGGATGGTGGCCAGGATTGTGCCCTCCTCGCGGAGGGCGTCGCGGAAGCCCTCGTTGACGCGCGGCACGTCGCCGGTCGGGATCCGGTCCAGGTGGCCGTTGTTGGCGGCGTAGATGATCGCCACCTGCTCCTCCATGGGCCACGGCGCGTATGCCGGCTGGTTCAGCGTGGCGACCAGCCGCGCGCCCCGCGCCAGGGTCTTCTGGGTGGCCGCGTCCAGCTCGGAGCCGAACTGGGCGAAGGCCTCCAGGTCGCGGTACTGCGCCAGCTCCAGCTTGAGCCGGCCGGCGACGGTGCGCATCGCCTTGACCTGGGCGGAGCCGCCGACCCGCGACACCGAGATGCCGACGTTCACGGCCGGGCGCACGCCGGAGTAGAAGAGCTTGCTCTCGAGGAAGATCTGCCCGTCCGTGATCGAGATCACGTTCGTGGGGATGTAGGCCGACACGTCACCGGCCTGCGTCTCGATGATCGGAAGCGCCGTCAGCGACCCGCCGCCCAGCTCGTCGTTGAGCTTGCAGGCGCGCTCGAGCAGGCGCGAGTGGAGGTAGAAGACGTCGCCCGGGAACGCCTCGCGGCCCGGCGGGCGCCGCAGCAGCAGCGACATCTGCCGGTAGGCGTCGGCCTGCTTGGAGAGGTCGTCGTACACGCACAGGGCGTGCTCGCCACCGAACAGGAAGTACTCGGCCATCGCGCAGCCGGCGTAGGGCGCCAGGTACTTCAGCGAGGCCGACGCGGACGCGCTCGCCACGATGACGGTGGTGTACTCCATCGCGCCCGCGGCCTTCAGCCGGGCGACGACCTGGGCGACCGTCGAGGCCTTCTGGCCGATGGCCACGTAGAAGCACTTCACGCCCTGGCCGCGCTGGTTGATGATCGCGTCCACCGCGATGGTGGTCTTGCCGGTGCCGCGGTCGCCGATGATCAGCTCGCGCTGGCCGCGACCGATGGGGATCAGCGCGTCGATGGCCTTGATGCCGGTCTGGAGCGGCTCCTTCACCGGCTGCCGCTGCACCACGCCCGGCGCCTTGAACTCCACCGGCCGGAACTGGTCGGTGTCGATCGGGCCGAGGTCGTCCAGCGGGGTGCCGAGCGGGTCGACGACGCGGCCGAGCAGGGCCTCGCCCACCGGCACCTGGATGACGCGGCCGGTGCGGCGCACCGCGTCGCCCTCCTTGATGAGGGAGTCCTCGCCGAGGAGCACGACGCCGACGTTGTCCTCCTCCAGGTTCAGCGCCAGGCCGGTCACGCCGTGCGGCAGCTCGAGCATCTCGAGCGCCACGCAGCCCTGGAGGCCGTGGACGCGGGCGATGCCGTCACCCACCTGGAGGACCGTCCCCACCTCCTCGACGTCCACCTGGCCCGTGTACTGCTCGATCTGCGCGCGCAGGACCTTGGTGATCTCGTCAGGTCGCAGCTTCATGTGCGTCAGCCCTCGTCTTTCCTACGGTGGGTCGGATCGGTCGTGGTGGTGTGCGGTGTCACTCGGCCGTGGCGGCCAGCGGCACCGGGGCGGCGGTCATGGCGCGGCGCATGTCATCGAGCCGCTGGCGCACGGACGCGTCGACGACCGAGCCGTCGGTCTCGATGACCACGCCGCCGATGATGGCAGGGTCCACGACGGTCTCGACGTCGACGGGCCGGCCCGTGTCGCGCTCGATGCGGCCCACGACGAGGGCGCGGAGGTCGTCGGTGAGCGGGATCGCGGTGCGGACCACAATCCGCAGGCGGCCCTCCGCCTCGGCGACGCGCTCGTCGAACGCCCGCCCGATCTCCTCGATCTCGGCCGCGCGGTCACGGTCGAGCAGCACCTGGACGAAGTTCGCCACCAGCGGGTTGGCGTCGGCCAGGAGCGTGGCGACGACGGCCTTCTTGGCCCGCGTCTCGATGTCCGGACTCGCGAGCGTGTCGGCGAGGTCCGGGGTCTCGGCGAGCGCCCGCCGGACCTCGCCGAGCTGGGCCGCGACCTCCCTCACCTGACCGCGCTCGAGCGCCGCCTCGTAGAGGGCCTCGGCGTATGTGCCGGCGACGCTCACGAGCGGGACGCGACCTCGGCGCCGCCGAGGCGCGACAGGTCGGCCTCCTCGATCGCCTGCTCGATCAGCCGGCGGTGCTCGTCCGGCGTCAGCGCACCCCGGGTGGCCTTGCTCGCGGCGGCCATGGCCAGCGTGACCACGTCGTCACGCAGACCGGCCGCGGCCGACCGCGCCTGGGCCTCGAGCTGGGTCTCCGTGTCGGACAGCACGCGCTCGCGCTGCTGCTGGGCCTGCGACAGCAGCTCGGCGCCGCGCCGCTCGCCCTCCTTGCGGCCGCGCTCGCGCAGGGCGTCGGCCTCCTTCTGCGCCTCGGCGAGGCGGACCTTGTACTCGTCCAGCAGGCGCGTCGCCTCGTCGCGGCCGCGCTCGGCCTCCTCGATGCTCTGCGCGATCTCGGAGCGCCGCTTCTCGATGGCGGCGCCGACGGGCCCGAAGACGTACTTGGTGAGGATGAACAGCGTGATCCCGAAGGTGATCAGCGTCCAGATCATCAACCCCGGGCTGGGGTCGAGCAGGACGTTCTCACTCTGGAGAGCCTGTACCTCGGCGAGCGGGGTACCCATAAGGACGAAACCTCCGGTAGGGCCTAGACCAGGAAGAAGGCCACGAAGCCCATCAGCAGGGCGTAGAAGGTGATCGCCTCCGTCAGGGCGAGGCCCAGGAAGGTGATACCGAGCAGCTCGCCGCGGAGCTCCGGCTGACGGGCGACCGACTCCACGGTCTTGCCGAACAGGTAGCCCACGCCGATGCCCGGACCGATCGCGCCGAGTCCGGTGGACAGGCCCAGGGTGAGCGCCTTCGCGGCGTCGACGATGTTGCCCTCGAGTGCCATGGTTCTCCTTGACGTGGGGTCGGGACCTAGTGGGGCGCGTCCATCGCGTAGCCGATGTACACGCCGGACAGCAGGGCGAAGATGAAGGCCTGGAGACCGGCCACCAGGACCCACTCGAACACCCAGAAGAAGACCGCGAACGGGATCGCGACGGCGCCGACGACGCTGCCGACGAGGATCACGAAGCCGGCCGCCATGATGATGAGCAGGTGGCCCGCCAGCAGGTTGGCGAACAGACGCACCGAGAGGCTGACCAGCCGCAGGATCTGCGAGAGGACCTCGATGGTGACGATGAACGGCTTCACCGCGCCGGGGGCGTCGGGCACCAGCGTCTTGAGGTAGCCCCCGGGCCCGTGCGCGCGGACGCCGACCACGTGCGTGGCCAGGAACGTGAGGGCCGCGAGCGTGAGCGTGACGTTGATGTTGGCCGTCGCCGCGTACAGCCCCAGGTCGGGCAGCCCGCCCGGGAACGTGTCGGCCTCGTGCGACATGGGCAGCGGGATGAAGCTGATGATGTTGTTGACCGCGATGAACAGGAACAGCGTGGCCAGGTACGGGAACCACGTCGGCATGGCCCGCGCCGGCAGCGTCGCGCGGCCGATCTGGGAGTCGGCGAACTCGTAGGCCATCTCGACCAGGTTCTGGGCCTTGGTGGGCCGCATGCGCAGCCCGCCCCGCACCACCCAGATGCCGCCCACGCAGAGGATCACGGTCGTGAGCAGCAGGTAGATGACGGCCTTGTTGATCGAGAGGTCGAACGGGCCGAGCGTGAGCTCGAACCAGTAGGGCTCGACGGCGAACTCGAGCGACGGGTCGAAGTCCTCGCCCGCGGCGGCCGCCCATGCGGGGAGCGCGAGCAGCGCGACGACGGCGGCCAGCATGGCCGCACGGAGGTGGCTCCTGATCATGAGTCGGTGGTCGTCCCGGCTGAGGGGCGGCTGGCGCCGGACTGCATGCCGTGCAGCAGCAACCGCCCGGTGAAATCGAAGGTGAACGCGGCGAGGAACACGACCGCGGCGGTCAGCGCGATGGGTTCGGAGACCCGCAGCGCGACCAGGAACAGCACGATCGCGACCAGCCAGGCGCGCGCGATGAGCGAGACGCCGCTGATGCCGACCGCCGCGGGACCCTGCCCGCGGTCCTGCGCCCGGCTCGCCGCCCGCGCCGCGTACAGCTGCGCCGTCCAGTTGCCGACCCAGAGGCCCAAGCCCAGCAGCCACCCCTCCGCGGGACCGCCCGCGAGGAGGGTGATGGGGAGCGCCAGGAGGGCGACCAGCGTGCCGAGGACCGCCGCGGTGAACGGCAGCGCACCCTCGCGCGGCGACGGGTAGATCG
>DATMJR010000119.1:0-9296 GCA_035553775.1 Miltoncostaeaceae bacterium
GGCATCCGCCGCGGACGGCTGTGCCGCGGCGGCGTGGTGTGCCATCGGCCCACGCTACCAGTGCCCGCTACGAAGAGAGCCCATGGTCCAGCAGATCTCCTTCCAGGCAACGAACTTCGGCGTCCAGCCCGTCGAGGTCGACATGGACGCCATCCGCGAGCAGATGGGACCGGACGAGGTCCCGGACCCCAGCGAGCTCCCGGTCGCGGCCCTGGTGTTCAACGGCGGTCCTCAGATCGCCCTGAACATCCCCGTCTCGCGGCAGGCGGCCGAGGGCGTCATGAACGCCTTCACCCAGGCCGAGTCCGGGCGCGGTGACATCCCCAAGATCGACTGGCAGCCCCAGGGGGCGTTCCTGCCCGGTCTGACGCTGGTCATGTCGCCCGCCCTGGTGTCGCTCGAGGTGACCCCGCCGCACGCGGGGCCCAACGGCATCGTCCCCTTCTGGTCGCTCACCGTGATCGACCCCGAGGGCAGCCAGGTGCAGGTCGCGATCTCCGACGGCATGAGCGTCCAGGTGGTCCGCGCGCTGGCGCAGATCGCCCACGGGGAGCTCGAGTCCGGCGACGACGAGGACGACGAGGGCTGACCGCCCGGGCCCCGCACGGGGTCCTGGACGGCTAAATAGACGAAAGTCGGCGGTGTTGTGGTAATTTCCCGCGTCGCGTGGCCCGGGCGGGTCGCGCGACCACGGAAAACCGCACCGGGAGGGGCCGCGACCCCATGAGCAGCGACGCGACCTGGAGGGACCGCCTCATCGAGCGGACGCCCTCCGACCTGGCCGAGGAGATCGACGTCTTCGAGGCCCAGCTCGAGCTCCGCCGCCAGGGCCGCATCGACGAACGGGTCTTCGCCGAGACCCGCCTGCGTCGCGGCGCGTACGGCCAGCGCTACGACAACGGCCTGCGGCACGACGGCGTCGCGCAGAAGCGCCTCGAGTACCCGCTCGACCTCACCAAGGGTCCCGAGACCCTCTGGGACGCCCCCGGCATGCTGCGCATCAAGCTGCCGTACGGCGGCGTCTCGCCCGAGCAGCTCGAGGTGATGGCCGAGTGCGCGGAGGAGCACTCGGACGCGATCCTGCACATCACCACGCGGCAGGACGTCCAGCTCCACTACATCCACCTCGAGGACACCGTCACGGTGATGCGCCGCCTGGCCGCGGTCGACATCACCACGCGGGAGGCCTGCGGCAACGGCGTCCGCAACATCACCGGCTGCCCGCTGGCCGGCGTCTGCCACACCGAGGCCTTCGACGTCAGCCCCTACGCGGACGCCCTGTTCCGCTTCCTGCTCGGCCACCCGGACTGCCAGGACTTCGGGCGCAAGTTCAAGATCGCCTTCTCCGGCTGCGAGGGCGAGGCCTGCGGGCTGGTGATGATGCACGACTTCGGTGCCATCGCCGAGGTGCGCGACGGCCGCCGCGGTTTCTCCCTCTGGATCGGCGGCGGGCTCGGCACCACGCCCTACCAGGCCAAGAAGCTCTACGAGTGGGTGCCGGTGGAGGAGCTGCTGCCGCTGGCCCAGGCCATCGGCCGCGTCTACGGCCGCCTGGGCGAGAAGCGCAACCGCAACCGGGCCCGGATCAAGTTCCTGATCGCCAAGCTCGGCGCCGAGGAGTTCCGCCGGCTGGTCGACGAGGAGCGGACGATCCTGCCGCACGACGACCGCTGGACCTCCTACCTCCCCGAGGCGGAGCGCTGGGAGGACGCGCCGGCCCGGCCGGCGGTCCCCCTCAACGGCGCGCCGCTGCCGGAGGGCTACGCGGAGTGGGCGCGCACCAACGTCTACCGCCAGCGCCAGCCCGGCTACGCGGTGGCCACGGTTGCGCTGCCCCTGGGGGACCTCACCTCGGAGCAGGCCCGCCTGCTGGCCGACATCGCCCGGGAGTACGTGGGCGACAACATCCGCACGACCGTCGAGCAGAACATCGTGCTGCGGTACGTCAGCGAGGCCGACCTGCCGGCGCTGTACGGCCGGCTCCGCGAGATCGACCTGGCCGCCCCCGGCGCCGGCACGATCCTCGACATCACGTCGTGCCCCGGCACCGACACCTGCAAGCTCGGCATCGCGTCCTCGCGCGGTCTGGCGGGCGAGCTGCGTACGCGCCTCGCCGGCGCCGCCTTCACCGCCGACGAGGCCGTCGAGGGGCTGCGCATCAAGGTCTCCGGCTGCTTCAACTCCTGCGGCCAGCACCACGTCGCCGATCTCGGATTCTTCGGCAACAGCCGCAAGGTCAACGGCTACACCGTGCCCCACTTCCAGGTCGTCCTCGGCGGCCGCTGGCGCGAGAACGCGGGCTCCTACGGCATGCCCGTGGGCGCCATCCCCTCCAAGCGCATCCCCGAGGTGGTCGAGATGATCACCACGCGGTACGCGGCCGACCGGCAGGCGGGGGAGTCCTTCCAGGACTGGATCGCCCGCTTGGGCAAGAAGGAGCTCGGCGCGCTGCTCGCCGACCTCAAGGCCGTCCCGTCGCGCGAGGAGGACCGCTCCTTCTACGTCGACTGGGCCGACGGCCGCGAGTACTCCGTGGGTGACATCGGCGTCGGCGAGTGCGCCGGCGAGGTCATCTCCAGCACCGAGCTGGAGCTCACCGCCGCCGAGGCCGAGGCCTTCGAGGCCCAGGTGGCGCTCGAGGACGGCGACCTGCGCAAGGCCGACGAGCTCGCCTACCGCAGCATGCTGCTGGCGGCCTGGGCGCTGGTGCGCTCCGAGTGGTTCGACGCGCCCAACGACCCGGACGTGGTCGTGCGGGAGTTCAAGGAGCGCTTCTACGACACGGAGCGCTTCTTCGACCGCTTCGCCAAGGGCGCGTTCGCGCGGCCCCTGTTCGCGCGGCACGAGGCCGGCCCCCCGGCCGCCCCGGACGCCGAGCAGATCCGCATCCTCGCCGACGAGGCGCAGCTGTTCATCGACGCGGTCCACGCGTTCGAGATCCGTCAGGCCGGCGCCCAGGGCGCCACCGTCTAGGGGAGGCACGATGGCCGACGAGAACCTGCACCGCATCGCCGCCAAGTTCGCCCTCGCGGACCCGGACGGCGTCGACGTCCCGGCGCTGATCCCGCTGTTCCACACGTGGATCCAGCGCGGTGACCTGCTGCCCGGGCTCACCATCGACGTGGCCGACTACTCGCACGTCCCCGACGGACCGGGCGTGATGCTGATCGGGCACGAGTGGGACCGCGCCCTCGACCTCGCCGACGGCCGCCCCGGCGTCGTCAGCGTGGGCAAGCGCGGTCTCGAGGGCGACGTCACGGCCCGGGTGACGCAGGTCGTGGCGGACGCCCTGCGCACGGCCGCACTGCTGGCCGGGCCCGACGGCGCCGGCCCCGGCGGCGAGGTGCGCACCGACGAGGTCGAGATCACCGTCCTCGACCGGCTGCGTGCCCCCAACACCCCGGAGACGCTCGCCGCGTACGGCCCGTCGCTCGCCGCGGCCCTCGCCCCGCTCAACGAGGGCGAGCCCCCGGAGCTGGTCCCGGTCGGCGACGCCCGCCGTCCCTTCCGCGTGCGGGCGACGCTGCGCGCCGCCGGCGATCCGCAGGAGCTCGCCGCGCGCCTGGCGCCGGCGCCCGTCGGCTGACGGGCGCCGTCCGGAGCCCCGGCCGCCGCGGCCGGGGCTCCGGCGGGACCTAGGCGGCGACCGCCTCCCGGTCGGTCGCCTCCAGGCGGAGCACCGCCTCCATCACCAGGTCGGGCCGCTCGCCCGCGACGTCGTGCCCGGCATCCACCACGGTGAGCCGGGCACGCCGGATCCACACCGCCAGGTCGCGCTGGGCGTCCGGCGGTGCGGCCCGGTCGCGGGCGCCGGCGAGCACGATCGCCGGGGCGTCGAGCTGCGGTAGCGCGCCGCGCCAGTCGGGCCGGGCGGCCATCGCCTCGGCGGCCAGGGCCACGCCCTCGCGGTCGCGCTCGCGCAGCGCGCGGGCCACGCGCATCCAGCGGTCCTGGGTCTCGGGCTCCTCGGCCCGCGGCGTGAGCCCCGCCAGCACGAGCCCGTTGACGAGCCCGGGGTGGCCGAGGGCCATCGCGACCGCGGCGGCGGCGCCGAGCCCCTGCCCGACGACGATGGCGGGGGCGCCGCGCGAGGCGACCACGCGGGCCACGTCAGAGGCGACGTCGTCGATGCTCCAGGGCCCGTGGGGCGAGGGCGAGCGCCCGTGCCCGCGCAGATCCGGTGTCACGAGGCGGTGCCCGCGCCGGACGAGCCCGCCGAGCAGCGCCTGCATGCGCATGCCCTCCGAGCCCAGATCATGGAGGCCGACCACCAGCGGGCCGGAGCCGCGCTCGTGGACGTGAAGGTCGATGGCGGGGGGAAGCGACGGCACTCGTGCCACTCCTCACAAATACCTAGAGGGGTATGTCTTTTACCGGTGAATGTATGGCGACGACAACCAACTGTCAAACCCGATCCGTCCGTGTGACGTCCCGTCACGGCCGTAGGGTCCGGGCATGTCCGCGACGCCCCTGGTGCTGCTCCACCCGTTCCCGGTCGACGCCCGCTTCTGGGAACCCCTGCGGGCGGCGGGGCTCGGTGATCGCGAGGTGCTGTGCCCGGAGGCGCCCGGTTTCGGCGCCGCGCCCGCACGCGACGGCTGGGCCATCGCCGACTGGGCCGCCGAGGTGGCCGGCCTCATCCGCGCGTCCGCACCGGGGGGACGCGCCGCCGTCGCGGGCGCGTCGATGGGGGGCTACTGCGCGCTGGCCCTCGTCGCCGCCCACCCGGAGGTCGTCGAGGGCCTGGTTCTCATGGACACCCGCGCCGAGCCGGACGACGAGGCCACGCGCACGGGCCGCATGGACACCGTCGCGCGGATCGGCCGGGAGGGCCTCGGTCCCGTGCTCGACGCCCTGCTGCCGCGCCTCGTGGCCCTCGGGGCCGGCGACGCCGTGCGGGCGACCCTGCGGCGGCTCGCCGACGGCCAGCGGCCCGAGGCCGTGACCGGCGCGCTGCGCGCACTCGCCGGCCGTCCCGACCGCCGGGAGGTGCTGCCGTCGATCGCCGTGCCCACGCTGGTCGTGGTCGGCGCGCACGACCTGCCCACGCCGCCCGAGGTCGCGCGGGCGATGGCGGACGGCATCGCGGGCGCGCGCCTGGCGGTCGTGGACGGCGCGGGGCACATGAGCCCGCTGGAGGACCCGGCGGCGGTCGCGGCGCTCGTCCGGACGCACCTGGCCGCGCTGCCGCGGGGCTGAGGCGCGGCGCGGCGCTCCCGCGCGCTCCGGCCGGTACGGTGTCCTGGTGCGCCGCCGCAGCGACCCGCCCGCAACCTCGGCCCCCGCATCCGCCCCCGCGGGGCCCGTCCTCCGGGGCCGCGGCGGCCTCGGCGGAGTGGTCCCCGCCGCCGCCGAGACCCGCGGCGAAGGCCTCATGGCCGCCGTGCTCGCCGTCGAACACCATGCGGAGGGCGCGGCGCTCGCCCTGCTGGTGCTCGCCGACCTGCCGGGAATGCTGCGCCTGGACGTCGCAGCGGCGCTGCACGTGGCCGACGACGTCGGCACCGCGTACGGCGCCGTGCCCTGCACGCGGCTCTCGGGCCTGGGCTCCCTGCAGACGACGGCGTGGCTCACGCCCGCCGTGCCCCCCGCGGCGCGCACGCTCGAGGTGCGCATCGCCGCGCTCGAGCGGGTCTCGGTGGCCCGTGGCGGCACCCCGGTGGTGCGCCCCCTCTCGGGCGGGCCGTGGGATCTGCGCGTCGACCTCACCCCCGCGCGGACCGGCGCGCCGCCGCCTCCCCCGGGGAGCGGCCCGCTGCCGCCGCCCGGCGTGCGGATCCCGGCGCGGGCGCTGGGCGCGTACGTCGACCGCGTGCCGGTGGGCCAGGCGCGGCTGGGGGAGGGGCAGGCGGTCTGCCTGTGGTGCCTGGAGCGCTACGTCGACCGCGCGGTGCTGAGCCTGGCACTGCTCGCCGACGCGCCCTCGGCCGCCCTGCGCGCCATGGAGGTCTGGGACGACCGGGGCGCGCGCTACCGGGTCACGCCCCTGTTCGAGGAGGGGCGCGAGGGGTGGACCGAGGCGGCCCTCGAGCTCACGCCGTCGCCCCCGCCCGCGGCGCGCACGCTCGCCGTGCGCGTCGCCTCCGACGGACTCGACCACGTCTTCGGCGTCGCCCTCGGGGACGGGGGGTGAGCGCGGCGGTCACCGGTCCGGTCTGGGTGGTGCTGCCGACCTACGACGAGGCCGAGAACGTCGCGCCGATGCTGGCGGCGCTGCTGGCGCTGTTCGACGAGACCGGGCGGGACGGGCACGTGCTGGTGGTGGACGACGGCTCGCCGGACGGCACCGCCGACCTCGCCGCCGCCGTCGCCGCGCGCGACCCACGTGTCGAGGTGCTGCGCCGGACGCGCAAGGAGGGCATCGGCCCGGCCTACCGGGCCGGCTTCCGCCGCGCGCTGGCCGCGGGGGCCGCCCTGATCGTGGAGATGGACTGCGACTTCTCGCACGACCCGCGCGCGCTGCCCGCGCTGCTCTCCGCCGCCGAGGAGGCGGACCTGGTGCTGGGCAGCCGCTACGTGCCCGGTGGGGGCGTGACGCGGTGGGGGCTCGTGCGGCGCGCGATCAGCCGCGGCGGCTGCATGTACGCGCGGGCGGTGCTCGGGGTGCCCGTGCAGGACCTCACCGGCGGGTTCAAGTGCTTCCGGCGGGAGGTGCTGGAGGCGATCCCGCTCGACCAGGTCACCGCGGCCGGCTACGGCTTCCAGGTGGAGATGACCTACCGGGCGCTCCTGCTCGGCTTCCACGTCCGCGAGGTGCCGATCACCTTCACCGAGCGGGAGCGCGGCACGTCCAAGATGAGCCGCCGCATCGTGTGGGAGGCGGCCGTCCTGGTGCCGCGCCTGCGCCGGCGCCTGGGCCCCGTCCCCGCCGCACGCGCCGCCGTCACGGGCGGCCTCACCGGCCCCCGGGCCTGACGAAGGGACCGGCGGCCGCCGCGTCCGGCGGCACGTCGCCGAGCGCCGGGATGCCGAGCGCCGCCCGGGCGTCGGCGGCGTACGGGTCGAGCAGGTGCACGCGGATCCAGGCGCGCCGCGCGCCGCCCTCGTCGCCCAGGGCGAGCGCGAGCCGCCGCCAGGACGCGGGGTTGTCGGGCTGCACCTCGGTCGCCCGGCGCAGGGCCTCCCGGGCCCCCCGGGGGTCGCCCGCCACGGTCAGCACCCGCGCCCGCAGGAACAGCGGGTCGAGCGACACGGGGTTCAGCGTGCGCGCGCGGGCCGCAGCGTCACGGGCGGCCCGCAGGTCGCCCGCCGCCAGCGCATCGCGCCCGTCCTGCACCGCGCGCTGCGCCAGGAACGGCAGCGCCGCGGCAACGGGCACCGCGAGCGCAAGGGCGGCCAGGGCGGCGGCCAGGGCGGGGTCCCCACGCCCCGCCGTACGCGGGGACGCGGCCGTGGCGGCGCCCGCGCGCAGCAGGAGCCCGGCCGCGGCCGCGACGGGCACGGCCACCACGGGCCAGGCCAGGACCCAGTCGGTCTGCGCCTGCACGAACCCCGCGGCCACGATCGCGGCCGGCCCCGCCGCGAGCGCCGCCCGGCGACGCAGCGCCGCCCAGGCGACGGCGCCCCACAGCAGCAGCGTGAACGCCAGGCCCACGAGGCCGAGCGCCGCCATCGTCGACAGCCACACCTGGTGGGGGTCGCGCGTCAGCAGCGCGTCCGCCGCGTCCTCGCGGAAGCGGCGCTGCACGACCGGGAACGAGCCGGCGCCGTGTCCCACCGCCGGCGCGTCGCGCCAGGCCCGGCCCGCCTCGCACCACCAGGCCCCCCGCTGGTTCGACGACAGCTGCACGAGCCGGTCGCGGTCGTCGCCCAGGGCCGCCCGCCCGCAGTCGGCGATGTCCGCGGCGCCCGCGGCCACCGCGACCGCCGGGGTCAGCGCCGCGAGCGACGCGGCGATCAGCGCCATCCGTCGCAGGCGGTGCTCCGGCCCGCCGCCGAGGCCACGCGCCGCCGGTCCGGCGAGCGCCGCGGCGAGGGCGAGCCCCGCGAGCAGCAGGACCCCGAACACCGCGCCGTCACGGGCGCGCGCGGCCGTCGTGAGCCCGTCCTCCGTGAGCCCGGAGGCGGTTAGTCCCCAGGCGAGCGGCGGCACGGCGCCCGCCAGGCCGGCCCCGAGGACCGCCAGCCCGCGGCGGGGGCGGGGCATCAGCGCCACGGTCAGGAGGGCGGCCACGGCGGCCGCCGCGACGCCGCCGCGCGAGAGCGTCAGGACGCACACCACGACGAGCGCGGCGGTACCCGCCGCCGCCGCGGCCGCCGTCCGTGGCCGCGACCCGGACGGCCCGGCGCCCGCCAGCAGGACGCCGGGCAGCGCGACGGCCGCCAGCAGCGCCAGCGCGTTGGGGTACCCGACGGGCCCGTCCAGCCTGGCGCGCGCCCCGTCCTCGCCGAGCACCTCGGGCAGTGCCACGGTCGCCAGCGCCAGCGCCAGGGCCGGGGCGGCGGCGACCGACACGGCCAGGGGGAGGCGGTCCGCGGCCCGGGGCAGCGCGGCGGCTGCGGCGAGCCCCAGCACCAGCGCGGCCAACGCCACCGCCTGCCGCACCCCGGCCAGCCAGGCCAGTGCGGGCTCGGCCGCCCACAGCACCGAGAGCGCGGTCCACACCGCCAGGGCCGTCGCCGCCGCCAGCGCGAGCCGCGCCGGGGCGCCGGCCAGCATGTCGCGGCGCGTGGCCCACAGCGCCATCGCGGCCGCCGGGACCAGGCCCGCCGCGACCAGGGCCCCGAGCGCCCCCGCGCCTCCGCGACCCGTCCCCAGGTCCATCCCGCCACCCAGGAGCGCGGTCAGCGACCACAGCGCGAGGGCGGCGAGGGCGGCGCCCCGGACCGCTTGTCCGCCCTCGGGGGCGGGGCTACCATCCGCGACGCCCTCGGGGCGCTCCGCCCCCACCGACCTCACCGGGCGGCCGTCCTGCCTCGTCGCATCCTCACCGCGGTCATCCTCATGCTGGCCGCGAGCCTAGTGCTCGCGCACGGGGCGGTGGCCTCCCCGCAGGACGTGCTGGACGACTACGCGGACAACGGGGTCATCGATCGCTGCTACTCGGACGCCGAGTTCGAGGGCGCGCTCGACCTCATCCGGCCCGACCAGGAGCAGTACGGGGCCGCGCGCGACGTCATCGAGACGCGGCAGGCCGAGTGCGCCACGGCGTCCGCCGACGGCGGCGAGGCGGCCCCGGAGGACGAGGACGACGACGACGGCGTCCTGCTGTGGATCGTGCTCGGCGTCATCGCCGTCGCCCTGATCGGCGGCGGCGCGGCCGCGGCGGCCCGCCGCCGCGGCGGGGGCCGCTAGC
>DATMJR010000120.1:0-11310 GCA_035553775.1 Miltoncostaeaceae bacterium
AGCACCGCCTGCACGGTGCGGACGGCCAGCTGCAGCACCTCCAGCTCCTCCACGCGGTGGTGCTCCAGCGCGAGCCGGCGGGCGGCGTCCAGCGCGGCGGCGGCGTGGGCGGCCAGCGCCCGGGCGATGTCCTCGTCGTCGTCGGCGAAGGGCCGGTCGCCGCCCGTGGCCCACAGGCACCCCAGCACCGACTGGCGCATCGCGACCGGCACGGCCAGCAGGGGTGCCGCGCGCAGCGCGTCGGGCAGCAGCGCCGCCCGCGGGTCGTCATGCGCGAGGGGCGTCCTCAGCGGGCGCGGGTCGGCCGCGAGCGCCTGGACCAGCCGCGGTCCCACGCCCTCGGTCTCCGCCGCCCCCGCGGACCCCACCAGGGGTGCGCGCACGCACCGCACCCCGTCGCCCGCCGCGTCGGCCACGACCAGCTCGGCCCGGTCGGCGCCGAGCACGCGGCGCGCGGTGTCGGCCAGCACCTGCAGCAGGGGCTCGTGCCCGGAGCGCTCGGCGAGCATGACGCCCACCTCGACCAGCGCGGCGAGCCGGGACTGCGGCGCGCGGGGGTCCCCGTCGCCGGACGCTGCGTCTGGTTGTCCGATCGCCCTCTGGCGCACGGCCGCCTCCGCTCGACACGGCGACCGTAGCACCACGACCGGCCGCCGCCCGCGCGGCGCCCGGGGCCCGCGCCGGCGGCGCTGGAACCCCCCTCCATCGGGACGGCCGGATTCGAACCGGCGACCCCCGGCACCCAAAGCCGGTGCGCTACCAGACTGCGCCACGTCCCGCGCGGCCCGCGGACGCTAGCACCGGCCGCGGCACCGCCCCCGCCGCTACCGGGTGGCGGCCGGCGCCGCGCGGGCGATCAGCTGCTCCAGCATCGGCCCGCCGGAGTCGAATGCGCCCCGCGCCACCACCGCCGCCAGGCGCTCGCCGTCGCCGTGCGGGGCGCGCCGCGTCACCTGCCCGTGCAGCCGCACGGGGTCGCCGCCGGGCATCGTGATCTCGATGTCGATCATCGTGGCGGGCGGGAAGGGGCCGCCCTCGATGAGGACCGCCGCCGGCGACACGTCGACCGTGCGGGCGGGGTGGGCGCTGTCGGCCAGGAGCAGGCGGGCCTCGAGCGCGAGCGGGCGGCGCGCGTGCGCGCGGCGCTCCGTGGTGCGGGTGCTGCCGGGGGAGCTGGTCATGTGTCCGCGGTACCCCGCGAGGGCGACCACGACTCCCCCCGTCCTCCGTCGCGATGCCCGCGCAGCCACCGGTACCCGTACGGCCCCAGCACCAGCTCCAGCACGCCGTCCTCGAGCGGCACGCGGTCCTCGCCGTCCCCGGCGACCCCCTCAAGCGGCGACCGGGGCGCGGGTTCCAGCGCCACGCGCACCCGCACCCGCCGCGGCGCCAGGTTGTGCAGGGCGACCAGGGTCCGGTCGTGCCAGTCGCAGCGGTGCACCAGCACCGCGGGGTCATCGACGTCGAGCACCTCCCATGTGCCCCAGCCGATCTCGTGGCACTCGCGCCGGGTGCGGGTCATGCGCTCGAACCAGTTCAGCAGCGACTCGTGGTCGCGCCGCTGGTCGGCCACGTTCAGCACGTCCGCCGACCAGGCGGGGTCGTCGACGGGCGGGCGGCAGAACGCGTCCACCGGCGCCTCCGAGAAGCCGCCGCCGGGGCCGGGCGCCCACTGCATCGGCGCGCGCACGCTCATGCGCCCGGGGATGTCGAGGTTCTCGGCCATGCCGATCTCCTCGCCGTAGAACAGCACCGGCGTGCCGGGCAGGCTCAGCAGCAGGCTGTAGGCCATCCGGATGCGCGCACCGTCGCCGCCGAGCATGGTCGGCAGCCGCCGCCGCAGGCCCCGGCCGTAGAGCTGCAGGTCGGGGTCCGGGCCGAAGGCCGCGAACACCTCCTGGCGCTCGTCGTCGGTGAGCTGATCCAGCGACAGCTCGTCGTGGTTGCGCACGAAGAACGCCCACTGACAACTGTCGGGGATCTCCGGCAGCGCGCGCAGGGCGCCCGCGAGGGGCCCGGCGTCCTGCCGGGCGAAGGCGAGGTACATCGCCTGGTTGACGCCGAAGGCGAACAGCATCTGCAGCTCGTCGCCGTCGCCCTGGCCGAAGAACGCGGCCGCGTCGCGCACGGGCAGGTTCACCTCGCCCAGCAGCATGTGGTCGCCCCGCCGGCGGCCGGCGAAGGCGCGCAGCTCCTTGAGCAGCTCGTGCGGGTGCCGGCCCTCGGGCGGGTTCAGCCCGTAGGTCTCGATCAGGAACGGCACCGCGTCGATGCGGAACCCCGACAGGCCGAGCTCCAGCCAGAAGCCCGCCACCTTGGCGAGCGCGTCGCGCACGGCGGGGTTCGCGACGTTCAGGTCGGGCTGGTGGGAGTAGAAGTGGTGCAGGTACCACCGCCCGCAGCGCTCGTCGCGCGTCCAGACGCTGTCCTCAGCGTCCGGGAAGACCGGGGTGACCGCGTCGTCCTCGGGCGGGTCGTCGGCCCACACGTAGAACTCGTGGAACGGCGAGTCCGGCCCCTCGCGCGCCCGCCGGAACCACGGATGCCGGTCGGAGGTGTGGTTGATCACCAGGTCGGCGATGACGCGCATGCCGCGGTCGTGGGCGGTGCGCACGAAGTCGACCACGTCGCCCAGGTCGCCGCGCGGCTCCTGCACCCCGTAGAAGTCGACGATGTCGTAGCCGTCGTCCCGGTTGGGCGACGGGTAGAACGGCATCAGCCACACGCAGCTGACGTTCATGCCGGCCAGGTGGTCCAGCTGCTGCGTGAGCCCGGCGAAGTCGCCGCAGCCGTCGCCGTCGGAGTCGCGGTAGGTCTCGACGTCCAGGCAGTACACGACCGCGTTCTTCCACCACAGGTCGCCGGTCCGCGAGATCACGGCCGCACCTCCTGCAGCAGCACCGCCTCGTCGGCCTCCAGCTCCACGCGCGCGACGTCCACGGCCTCGGATCGCCCGGGGCGGGACGAGAGCATGCGGCGGGCGGCGGCGAGCACCGGCGAGGCGTCGACGCGCCGCGGGCGCCCGGTGGTGTCCACCAGCGCCAGCCAGCGGTCGTCGCCGGAGGCGCGCGACCAGGCGAGCAGCCCCTCACCCAGGTCGTGGAAGGCCTGGTCGCCGGCGTGCAGGGCGGGGTGGGCGCGCCGCAGGCCGAGCAGCGCCCGGGTGAGCGCGAGCGTGGAGGCCGGATCCGCCGCCTGGGCCTCCACGGCCAGCTCCTCGGCCTCGGCGACGATCGGCAACCACGGCTCCCCGGTGGTGAAGCCCGCTCCCGGCCCCGCCTCGGACGGCCGCCGCCAGGGGATGGGCGCCCGCTCGGGGTCGCGCCCGTCGACGTCGACGACGCGCGCGGCGGGCACCTCGGCGTCGGGCAGCCCGAGCTCCTGCCCCTGGAACAGGAAGGGCGTCCCCCGCAGCGCCAGCAGCAGCACCAGCGCCGCGCGGGCGCGCGCGACGCCGCCGAAGCGGGTCGCCACCCGGGAGTGGTCGTGGTTCTCCAGGCACCAGCAGGGCCAGGCGCGCCCGTCGGCGTGCTCCTCCCACTCCTCCACCACGGCGCGGATGCGTGCCGCCTCCCACGGCACGCGCAGGAACACGAAGTTGTGCGCCAGGTGCAGGCCGTCCCCGTCGGCGACGAACCCCACCAGCCGGCGCTGGTCGAGCAGGTAGACCTCGCCCACCGCCATGCGGTCGCCGTACGACTCGAGCAGGTCGCGCACCCGGCGCAGCACCGCGCGACCCCGCGGCCAGTCGGCGTTGCGGGGCGTCAGCGGCTCGTCGTGGGCCGGAACGGGATCGGTGCCGAGCAGATGGGCCACGTCGATGCGGAAGCCGTCCACGCCGCGCTCCAGCCAGAAGCGCAGCGTGCCGAGCATCGCCTCCTCCACCTCCGGGTTGGCCCAGTTGAGGTCGGGCTGCTCCGGCAGGAACGAGTGCAGGTACCACTGGCCGGTGCGGGCGTCGTGCGTCCAGGCCGGACCGGAGCGGGAGAACTGCGAGCGCCAGCCGTTGGGCGGCCCGCCGTCCGGGGCGCCGTCGCGCCACACGTACCAGTCGCGCCGGGGGTCGTCGCGCGAGGAGCGCGAGGCCTGGAACCAGGGGTGCCGGTCGGAGCTGTGGTTGGGCACCCAGTCCACGATCACGCGCAGGCCGCGGGCGTGGGCCGCGTCGATCATCTGGTCGGCGTCGGCGAGCGTGCCGAACAGCGGATCGACGTCCGTGTAGTCGCTGACGTCGTAGCCGAAGTCGGCCATGGGCGACCGGTAGAAGGGCGACAACCACAGGGCGTCCACGCCCAGGTCCACCAGGTGGTCCAGGTGGGCCGTGATGCCGGGCAGGTCCCCCACGCCGTCGCCGTCCGAGTCGGCGAACGAGCGGGGGTAGATCTGGTACACGACCGCGTGCTTCCACCAGGTCATCCCCGCACCCCTTCCCGCGTCCGTGCCCGGCCACACGGCAGGGGCGCCCGCGGGGCTACGTGCGCCCGGCGCTCAGCGCGGCGGCGAGCGACCGCCCCCACCCCTCGGCCCGCTCCGCCTCGCCGTCCTCCAGGCGGTTGTGCCGGTCCACCAGGAAGCTCTCCGGAGCGGCGGCCAGGGTCGCCCCCGCATCGCGCAGCCGGTGCGCGATGCCGCGCGCGGCCCGGCCGGTGAGCAACGGCGACATGTTGACGCGCGTGTCGAAGGCCGCCGCGGCGGCGCCGGCGGGCAGCGGACCCCCGGCGAACCACTCGCGCAGCCCGGGTCCCGCGGCGTCGGCGTCCAGGTGCACCTCGGCGTCGGGGGCGGCCGCCTGCTCGGCGGCGGCCTGGCGCGTGCTCGCCCGCGTCATGCCGTGCACGTGCGTGGGCCCGCCGACGACCACCAGATCGGCCCCCGCAAGCGCCGCCGCGTCCGCGCGGATCACGGGGATCGCCTCGGCCTCGGCCGCCGTGCGCAGTCCCGCCGCGATCCGCTCGGCCACCGCGCGCGTGTTGCCGAACATCGACTCGTACACCACCACCGCGCGCATCGCGCCCCCTCCGCCGCTCTCCGGTCCGCGCCCATCGTCCCCGCCCCGGCGGACCCCGGCATCGGGTGGCACCCACGTCGCGGAGCAGTAGGCATCCGCAGCGCGGCACGGGGGACGGCCGCGGATAGCCTGGGCATCGTGCCGCCGCGCTTCGTGGACCACCTGGCCTTCGACGTCGCCGACCTGGAGGCGAGCCGGCGCTTCTACCGCGCGGCGCTCCGCCCCTGGGGCGCGCGGGAGGTGCGCGCCGGGGCGGCCTACGGGTACGGCCCGCCCGGCGCGGAGGACGTCTGGATCGCCGTCGGCACCCCCGGCGCGCCCCTGCACCTGGCCCTGTCGGCCCCGGACCGCGCCACCGTGGACGCCTTCCACCGGGCGGCGGTCGCCGCCGGCGGCCGCGACAACGGCGCCCCCGGGCCGCGCCCCCGCTACCACCCCGGGTACCACGCGGCGTACGTGCTCGACCCGGACGGCAACAACGTGGAGGCCGTGCACCACGGCGGCGGCGCGCAGGGGTGGGACGCGGGTGCGCCCGGGGGCGCCGCGGACGGCTAGCGGCGGACGGGCGTCAGGGGCACGCGCTCGCCGTCCATCACCAGCACCGCGTGCAGCACCTCCCACTCCCGGTTGAGGCGCGCCAGCACGATGTCGGCCGACGCCTCGCCGAGGGGCCCCGTGACCGGCACGGTGAGGTTGGCCTGGCCGGGCCCGCCGCGCCCCTCGGGCACGTCGGGCATCTGCATCGCGATCGGGGTGCCCAGCCACGCGACCACCGCGGGGTGGGTGGACAGGTAACGCGACACGGCGCGCTCGGCCGGGCCGGGCCGGCGGCGCCACGCCCGCCACACCACCAGCGCGGCGAACGCGATGAACGAGTAGGCGAGGACGCCGGCGACGATCGACAGGGCGGACTCGTCCACCCCGGTGCGCCGGAAGATGAAGGCGACCACGAAGAACACGCCGAACATGACCGCGCCCGCCAGCGTGAGCAGGCGTCCCGCCGGCATGCCGCGGAACCGGCTCATGCCACCCAGATCTCCGCCAGCCGGCCGAGCGTCTCGCGGTAGCGGCGCAGCGCCTCGTCGCGGCCCAGCAGCACCAGGCTCTCGTAGACGCCCGTGGAGATGCGCCGGCCGGTCACCGCGATGCGCTGCGGCTCCAGGAAGTCGCGGGCGTTGGAGCCGAGGATGTGCAGCTGGTCCTGCAGCACCTCCTTGATGGCGTCGGCGGTCCAGTCGTGCACGCCGTCCAGGCGCCCGAGGCCCGCCCCGATCACCTGGATGGACTGCCGCACGTCGGCGCGGAGCGTCTCCCAGGCCTCGTCCTCCATCTCCAGGGGGCCGAACAGCCAGCCGGCGAGCAGCTCGTACTCGTCCAGCCGGGTGAGCTTGCGCTTGACGGCCGGCACCGTGCGGCGCACCAGATCCTCCGCCCCGGCGCCGTGGCGCTCGAAGAAGCCCTGCCCGCCGAGCCACGCGACCAGCACCTCAGCGAACTCGGCGTCCGGCATGCGCCGCAGCGCGCGGCCGTTGATGTGGTCGAGCTTCTTCAGGTCGAACACCGCCGGGCTGCGGCTGACGCGGGTGATCGAGAAACGCTCGACGAGCTCCGGCACGCTCATCAGCGTGGTCTTGTCGTCGTAGCTCCAGCCGAGCAGCGCCAGCGCGTTCATCGTGGCCGCGGGCAGGTAGCCCGCGTCGCGCAGCTCCTCCACCGACGCCGCCCCGTGGCGCTTGGACAGGCGCTTCTTGTCGGGGCCGAGGATCAGCGGGATGTGCGCGTACTCGGGGGGCGTGCCGCCGAGTGCCCGGATCACCATCATCTGCTTGGGCGTGTTCGACAGATGGTCCTCACCGCGCACGACGTGCGAGATGCGCATGTCGTGATCGTCGACGGCGGCGGCCAGGTTGTAGGTGGGCGTGTCGTCCGAGCGCGCCACCACGAAGTCCTCCACCGAGTGGTGCGGGAAGGTCACCTCGCCGCGCACCAGGTCGTCGATGACCGTGGCGCCCTCGGGGTCGACGGCGAACCGCCACACCGGCCGGCGGCCCTCCTCGCGGAAGCGGGCCAGGTCGTCCTCGCTCCAGTCGCGGCGCCCCCGCACCACCGGCGCGCGCCGGTCGGCCCGGGCGGCCTCGCGCTGGGCCTCCATCTCGGCGTCGGTCTCCCAGGCCGGGTACACCGCGCCGGACGCCCTCAGGCGGTCGATGGCGGCGCGGTAGACGTCGTCGCGCGCGCTCTGCCGGAAGGGCCCCTCGTCCCAGTCGAGCCCGAGCCACTCCATGCTGCGCAGGATCTGCGCCTCGCTCTCGGCGGTGGAGCGCTCGCGGTCGGTGTCCTCCAGGCGCAGCACCATCACGCCGCCGGTGCGGCGGGCGATGAGCCAGTTGAACAGCGCGGTGCGGGCGCCGCCCACGTGCAGCAGGCCGGTGGGGCTGGGCGCGAAGCGGACGCGCACGGGGCCGGTGATCTCACGGCGGACGGGAGGAGGCACGCCCCGAGGATACCGGCCGGTCGGGGGCGCGCGGACGGGACACCTGGCCAGGCGACCGCGCAGCCCCTGTGCTGAGATGGGGGCGTGAGCCGTCGCCCCCTCCTGTTCCTGGCCGCCGGCGCGACGCTGGCCCTGCTGGTGGCCCTCACCGCCCTCAACGGCGGCCGGTTCACCTCGTACGCGGGCTACGAGCAGGTGGTGCGGACCGAGCCCGGGCGCTGGTGGACCCTGTGGGCGCTGCCCCCCGTGGAGGTGCTCGCGATCCTGGGTCTCGCCGTGGGCGTGGGCGCATGGAGCCGCCGGCTGGGACGGCCGCTCGACACCCGCCGGCGCGTGTACCTGGGGATCGGGGTGGCCCTGCTGCTGGTGAGCGTGTGCTCGCCGCTGGGCGGCCTGGCGCAGGGCGGGATCCTGTCGGCGCACATGATGCAGCACACGATCATCGGGGCCTTCGCGCCGCTGCCGGTGCTGCTGGCGCTGCCCCGGCACCTTCCGGAGCACGGCGGGCGCATCGCGCGCAGCGGTGTCGTGCGCGTGCTGACGATGCCGCACGTCGCCTTCAGCCTCTGGTTCGGCGGCACCCTGGTCTTCCTGATCCCGGCCCTGCACCACGCCGTGCTCGACCACCAGCCGCTGTGGGTGGCACAGCAGTTCGCGTTCTTCGGGTTCGGGCTGATGCTGTGGATCCCCATCCTGGAACGGGGCGTGTCCGCGCCCGCCTGGTTCGGCACCGGCCTCAAGTGCGCCTACATGGTGGGCGTGTGGTTCGCCGGCCTGGCGATCGCCAACCTGCTCTGGTTCTCGGGTACGGCCTTCTACGAGTCGCACGCCGTCGCCGCGCAGGTCTGGGGCCTCAACCCGCTCGCCGACCAGGCCAACGCCGGCACGGTGATGATGGTGACCCACTGCTTCCTCGCCCTGGGCGCCGTCACCATCCTGTTCTTCCGCCAGTCCCGCGAGGACGGCCTGGCGCAGCGGCTGGTGGACTCCGGGGTCCCGGCCGACCACGTACGCACGGCGCTGCGCCGCGGCGAGCTGGACGACCTGGCGCGCGGCGCCGGCGTCGCGCTCGGCACCCGCGCCGGCATCGACTGACCGCCGTCCCCGCGCGGGCCCGCGCGTAGGATCGGGCGGTGCGATTCGGCGCCCACGTCTCCGCGTCCGGCGGCATCAGCCGGGCGGTCGACCGCGGCCGGGAGATCGGCTGCGACAGCCTGCAGGTGTTCACGCACAATCCGCGCACCTGGAACCCGATCCGGCACGGCGACGAGGAAATCGCGGCCTTCCGCGCCCGGGCGGCCGAGGCCGGCATGGCCCCGCTGGTCAGCCACGGCCTGTACCTGATCAACCTGGGCGCGCCCGACGCCGAGGTGCCCAGCGGCCCGCCGGGCAAGGCGGCCACCACCACCCGCAACATCCACCGCTACTCGGTGGAGAGCCTGGTGCAGCACCTGGAGGTGGGCGGGCGCCTGGGGCTGGAGGGCGTGGTGCTGCACGTGGGCTCCTCCAAGGGCGGCAGCCTGGAGGAGGCGATGGCGCGGATCGTCGCCGGCATCACCGAGGCGCTGGAGCGCACGGCCGGCGGCGGCTGCGCGGTGCTGCTGGAGAACACCGCCGGCGCCGGGGACACGATCGGCCGCACCTTCGCGCAGCTGCGCGCGATCGCCGACGGCGTGGGCCACCCCGAGCGCCTCGGGTTCTGCCTCGACACCCAGCACCTGTTCGCGAGCGGCTACCCGGTGCACGAGGAGGGTGGCATCGACCGGGTGCTGGCCGAGTTCGACGAGGTGGTGGGCCTGGAGCGCCTGCGCTGCCTGCACCTGAACGACTCGCTGGTGCCCTTCGCGTGCAACCGCGACCGCCACGCCAACATCGGGGACGGCGAGATCGGCCCGGACGGCATGCGCCGCATACTCGGGTGCCCGGAGCTGCAGGGGCTGCCGGTGATCCTGGAGGTGCCCGGCATCGACGGGAAGGGCACCGACGCCGAGAACATGCGGCGGGCCCGCCGGTTCCACGAGGAGGGCCGGGAGCGACGCGGCGGCTGAGCGCGGGTCCGGGGTCCGGAGGGGCCCACCGGGGTAGGGTCGCACCACGACCGACCCAAGGGGGAGCCGCGTGACCACCGCCCTCGACCCGACCCCGCCGACCGGGATCTTCCTCGACGGGGGGTTCCACGACACGGGCCGGCGCATCGCCGTGCGCGACCCCTACGGCGGCGAGGTCATCGCGGAGGTCTCCCAGGGCGGGGCGGCCGACGTGGAGCGGGCCGTGGCGCGCGCTCTGCGGCACCTGCCCCCGCCGCCCGCGCACGCGCGCGCCGAGGTGCTCGAGCGCGCCGCGCGGCTCGTGTCCGAGCGGGGCGAGGCGTTCGCCCACACGATCTGCCGCGAGGCCGGCAAGCCCCTGAGGCAGGCGCGCCAGGAGGCGGCCCGCTGCGTGGACACCCTCACCTACTCGGCCGCCGAGGCGCGCACGCTGGCCGGTGAGATGGTGCCCTTCGAGGGCAGCGCCGCGGGCGCCGGCAAGCTCGGCCTGGTCGTGCACGAGCCGATCGGCGTGATCGGCGCCATCTCGCCGTTCAACTTCCCGCTCAACCTGGTGGCCCACAAGGTGGCCCCGGCCATCGCCGCCGGCTGCCCCGTCGTGCTGAAGCCCGCAAGCGCGACCCCCCTGTCGGCGCTGCTGCTGGCCGCCACCCTGGCCGAGGCGGGCCTGCCCGAGGGCTTCCTCGCCGTCATCCCCGGCGGGGGACGTGACGTGGGCGACGCCCTGGTCACCCACCCGGCCGTGGCGATGATCTCGTTCACGGGCTCGGGCCCGGTGGGCTGGGGCATCCGCGAGCGGGCGCCGCGCAAGCACGTGGCCCTGGAGCTGGGCAACGCGACGCCGGTGATCGTCGCCGAGGACGCGGACCTGGACCACGCGGCCCGCCGCCTGGCCGCCTCGGGCTACACGCACGCCGGCCAGTCCTGCATCTCCGTGCAGCGCGTGTACGTGCAGCGGGCGGTGCACGACGCGTTCCTGGAGCGGTTCGCGGCCGCGGTCGCCGATCTCGCCGTGGGCGACCCCTCCGACGCGGCGACCGACGTGGGCCCGGTGATCGACCGCGACAACCACCGCCGGGTGCTCGACTGGATCGGCGAGGCGCAGGCGGCGGGCGCCCGGGTGGTGCGCGGCGGCGAGGACGCCGGCGCCGTGATCACGCCGGCCGTGCTGGACGGCATCACCCCGGACCTGAAGGTCTCGTGCGAGGAGGTGTTCGGGCCGGTGGTGGGCGTGGCCGCCTACGACACACCCGAGGAGGCGATCGCGCTGGCCAACGGGAGCCCCTACGGCCTGCAGGCGGGCATCTTCACCGCGCGCGTCGATCGCGCGCTGGTGTGGGCGCGCGGCCTGCACTTCGGCGGGGTGGTGGTCAACGAGACGCCGACCTTCCGCGCCGACCAGCAGCCCTACGGCGGCGTCAAGGACAGCGGAAACACCCGCGAGGGGCCCCGGTACGCCGTGCGCAGCATGACCGAGCCCAAGCTGATCGCCCTGTCGCTGCCTCCGGGCTGAGCGCCGCGGCCACATCCGCGTGCCGCGCCCGGGCAGGAGGGGGCCCGGGCGCGGCGAAAAACCGCCGGAAACCACCGGCGCGCGGGGTGCGCGCGCCCCACGGGCGCCGGAGGGGCGATTGTGGCGGTTCCGTATGCGGCTACCCTGGGCCCTCCCGGCGGGACCCGTCCCGCGTTCCCCCGGCGCTCATGCCGGTGTCCTGTCCGCCGATGAGGGGCCCGAACCCCCGCGACCCATGACCAGGCAC
>DATMJR010000121.1:0-9923 GCA_035553775.1 Miltoncostaeaceae bacterium
AGCGGGTGGGGCTCGTCGCCAGCGTCGCGGTGCTGTTCGCGATCGCCTCGCTGTTCGTGCTGGTCGCCTTCTTCCACCACCTGGCCTCGGGCGTGCGGGTGGAGGAGATCATCGACGCCGTGCACGACGAGACGCTGGGGGTGGTGGAGGAGGGCTTCCCGCGGATCGGGGCCGACGACCGGGTGGTCGTCCGCCCGGAGGAGCCCTGCCGCACGCGGGTCGTCGCCCGCACCTCGGGGCGGGTGCGCTGGCTGGACGAAGGGGTGCTGTGCGAGGTGGCGCGGGCCGCGGGGGGGACGATCGTGATGGAGCGGGTGCCCGGCGACTACGTGGACCCGGGCGAGCCGCTGGCGGCCCTGCACGGGGGGCGGCCGCTCGATCGCGACGAGCAGGAGCGCGTGCACGATGCGTTCTCGCTCGGCTCCAACCGCAACCTGAGCCAGGACGTGTCGTTCGGCATCCGCCAGCTGGTGGACATCGCCCTGCGCGCCCTCTCGCCGAGCCTCCAGGACCCGTCGACGGCCGAGGAGGCGATGCAGCGCGTCGGGGATGTGCTGCGGCGCCTGGCGAACCGCGAGCTGGGCGCGCGGGTGGAGGGCGGGGACGGCCGCGTGCTGCTCAGTCGGCCGCGCCCGACGTGGGCCGACTTCGTGCAGCTGGGCTTCGACCAGATGCGGGGGACGGCCGAGTCCCAGGCCGACGCGTGGACCATGCGCATGCTGCTGACGGTGCTGACCCGGGTGCTCGCCGCCACCGATGACGCCGGCCGCCAGGAGGTGCTGCGCGTCCAGGGGCGCCTGATCGTGGAGTCCGCCCGCCGGTCGGTGCCCGCGCCCGTCGATCTGGCCCGGGTGGAGGAGGCGGCGGTGCCCCTGCTACGGGAGGAGCCCGCCGCGGTGCGCTGAGGGCGCGCGGCGGCGTTCAGGGGGCGCGGCGATCGGGTGTCCGGGGACCCGTCGCGGGCGTCGCCGGATCGGTGGCCACCTCGCGCGCCACCTCGTGCCGGTGCGCCTGGACCGCCCGCTCGTGGGCGCGGTCGCCCTCCGGCCCGGCGGGCCGGCGGTCGAGCTCGCGCAGGTCGTCGGTGCGGCCGTAGACCAGCAGGGTGTCGCCCGCCGCGACGGGCGTGCCGCCGACGGGCGAGCCGAGGTAGACGCCGTCCGCCCGCTGAACCCCCAGGATTGCGATCCCCTCGTCGCGCAGCTGCAGCTGCTCGAGCGTCCTCCCGGCGAGCCAGTCGCCGTCCTGCACGCGCAGCTCCAGCACGGCGTACTGCTCGGCGAGGTGCAGCAGCCGTGCGTAGTCGCGCACGTCCAGGTCCGAGAACCGCCCCACCACGCGCACGATCGCGGCGGTCAGAGCCCGGTCCACGGCGGCGCTGCGCGCCAGCAGCCACAGGGCGACGAGGCCCCCCAGGAGCACGCCGAGGCGGCGCGCACCCTCGCCGCCGCTGGCGCCGATGAACGACAGCAGCAGCGACGCCACCACCGCGACGACACCGGCGCTGCCGAGCAGCATGAGGGTCATCACGACCCGGCGCCGCACCGGTGGTTGACGACCGACTCCGCCTCGCCGGTGGTGAAACCCACGCCCGACAGCGCCGAACGCGCCTGGAAGCGCGCCACCTCGCGCGAGAGCCCGGTGGCGGTGAGCAGCACGGTCGCCACCCGTGTCACCAGCAGCGACACGATGACGACGACGAAGACGGAGGCGAGAGCGATCACGAGGAGGCCGGTGACGGTGGCCGGCGCCCATGCGGGCGGGATGCCCGCGCCGGCACGCGGGGCACGGGACGGGGATACCCGGCGCGGGGCGGCGCACCCCGCCGCCGAGGAGCGACCGGCGCGCCGCCCGCGCGGCGATGGGCCCGCTCAGCCGCCCGGCGCCCCCCGCAGCGCCGCCCGTGCGGCGGCCTCGTGGAAGGGCGTCAGCAGGTCGATCTGCGTCTGCGCCCGCTCCAGCAGGCGGTCGAAGTCGACGTCCGGCAGGCGCGTGCGCAGGCCGGCGTGGTCGCCCAGGTTCACCCAGAGCACCCTCTTGCCCATGACGCCCATCAGGATCGCGTCGAGCTCCTCGAAGCGGCTGAGGGGGGAGTAGGAGCGCAGGCGGTTGTTCAGCTTCAGGCGCCCCACGCGCTCGGCGGCGACGGCCGCGACGGTCTTGGCGCGGTTCCGCGGGAGGGCGAGCCGCCGCATCATGCGCGCGTGGAGCTCGACGTCCTCGGTGGTGATCCGCGCGATGCGGGCGAGGGTGTCCCCGAGCGGCGTGCCCGCGTTGGTGCGCTGCGCGCGCCAGGCGAGTTCGCGCCACAGCACGCCCGCGGCGAGCTGGTCGTTCATGTAGGTGCGCAGATGGGCGTCCACGGGGCGGTCCTCCTGTCGCCGGGGCGGTGCCCTCCCTCTACCCCCGCAGGCGGCAGGCGAGCATGGCGGTCACCTCGGCGACCGCCTCGTCGGAGCCGAGCCCCTGCTCACGGAGGGCGCTCCAGGTCGCGACGTCGATCATGGCGCGGGTGACGCGCCGCGCATCGGCGCCGGCCTCGAGCGGCCCGAGCGCGGCGTCCACGAGGGCGTCGAGGGTCGCATGGATCTCGGCCGCCCCCCGGGCGACCTCCGGATGCACGTTGGGCTCGCCGAGCGTGGCACGCACCACCGGGCCGGCGCGCTCGTACAGGGCGAACACGGTGGCGACGAGGCGCTCGACGCGCCCGTCCACGTCCCCGGCGCCGTCGAAGAGCGCGGGTGCCTCGGCGGGAGCGGGCAAGGCGAGCAGGCCCATCGCCACCCGCCCGCAGGCCGGCACAAGCTCGTCGAGCGAGGGGAAGTGGCGGTACACGGTGCCCACGCCCACGCCGGCCCGCGCGGCGATGTCCTCCCAGCGCGTTGCGGCGATGCCCCGCGCCGTGTGGAGCTCCAGGGCGGCATCGACGATGCGGCGCCGCGTCTCCTCGGCAGCCGCCCCCCGCTTGGACATGTCGTATTTTCGTGGAGACATTTACTTGACGAATTCTTTCCGTCGAAAGTATGGTCGCCGCACTCCCCCCTCGCAACCCCAGGAGGAAGACATGGCGACCACCGCCGACATCGTCACCGGCTCATCCACCGCCCGCGGGGAGCCGCGCTGGTTCTTCGGCGGCCTCGTGCAGGTGCGGGCGAGCGCCGCCGACACGGGCGGGCGGTACACGCTGCTGGACGTGCGCATGCCGCCCCACCTGGCCGCGCCGCTGCACGTGCACCACACCGAGGACGAGGGGTTCCTCGTGCTGGAGGGGTCGATGACCGTCCAGGTGGGGGACCGGACCGTGGCGCTCGGTCCCGGGCAGCACGCCTTTGGGCCGCGCGGTGTCCCCCACCGGTTCGACATCGGCCCGGACGGGGCCCACATGCTGTGGATGCTCACCCCGGGCGGGTTCGAGGCGCTGGTGGAGGAGGCGAGCGTGCCGGCCACGGCGCCGACGCTGCCGCCGCCCGACCTGGCCCCGCCCGCGGACGTCGCCCACATCGTCCGGCGCCACGGCAACGAGCTGCTGGGGTGAGGCCGGGGCGGCCGCCCGCGTCGCGCGCCATGACGGCGACCGGGCGCGGGGCGGCGGCCGCGTCTAGATGACGCCCAGCGCCAGCATGGCGTCGGCCACCTGGATGAAGCCGGCGATGTTGGCGCCGGCCACGTAGTTGCCGGGCATGCCGTACTCCTCGGCGGTCGCCGCGCAGCGGTCGTGGATGCCGCGCATGATCTCCTCGAGGCGCTCCTCGGTGTGGGCGAAGGTCCACGAGTCGCGCGAGGCGTTCTGCTGCATCTCCAGGGCGCTGGTGGCGACACCGCCGGCGTTGGCGGCCTTGCCGGGGCCGAAGAGGACCCCGGCGCCGAGGAAGGTGCGGACCGCCTCGGGGGTGCTCGGCATGTTGGCCCCCTCGGCGACGGCGATGCAGCCGTTGCGGACCAGGGTGGCGGCGTCGTCCCCGTTCAGCTCGTTCTCGGTCGCGCAGGGCAGGGCCACCTCGCAGGGGATGCTCCAGATGCGCGTGCCGTCGTCCAGCAGGCGGGCGCCGGGACGCCGGGCGACGTAGTCGCTCACGCGGCCGCGCTCGACCTCCTTGACCTGCTTGAGCAGCTCCAGGTCGATGCCGGCCTCGTCGAGCACGACGCCCGAGGAGTCGGAGCAGGCGACCGCCGTGCCGCCGAGGTGGTGCACCTTCTCGATGGCGTAGATCGCCACGTTGCCCGAGCCCGAGACCACGACGCGGCGCCCGTCGAGGGAGAGCCCCTTCGTGCGCAGCATCGCGTCGGTGAACACGACGGTGCCGTAGCCGGTGGCCTCGGTGCGCACGCGGGCGCCGCCGATGCCGAGCGCCTTGCCCGTGAGCACGCCCGACTCGTAGCGGTTGGTGATGCGCTTGTACTGGCCGAACAGGTAACCGATCTCGCGGCCGCCCACGCCGATGTCGCCGGCGGGCACGTCGGTGTACTCACCCAGGTGCCGGTGCAGCTCGGCCATGAACGACTGGCAGAACCGCATCACCTCGCCGTCCGAACGGCCGCGGGGGTCGAAGTCGGAGCCGCCCTTGCCGCCGCCGATGGGCATGCCCGTGAGGGCGTTCTTGAAGATCTGCTCGAACCCGAGGAACTTGATGATCCCCAGGTACACCGACGGGTGGAACCGCAGGCCGCCCTTGTAGGGCCCGAGCGCGCTGTTGTAGCCGATGCGAAAGCCGCGGTTGACCTGCACGCGCCCACTGTCATCGACCCACGGCACGCGGAAGATCACCTGCCGCTCCGGCTCGCACATGCGCTCGATGATGGAGGCGTCCATGTACTGCGGATGGGCGGCCACCACCGGCCCGAGCGACTCCAGCACCTCGCGCACGGCCTGGTGGAACTCCGTCTCGCCCGGGTTGCGGCGCAGCACCTGCTGGTGGATGCGCTCGAGCTCCTCGGGCAGCGGAGCGTGGGCCGGGGGGCCGGCCGTCGCGACTGAGCTCACCGATGTCCTCCTCGCCCGTTCCGGGGCGCTCTACCTGGTTGGGCGCCCCGTCCCCGGGGGCGCGTCCCGCATCCTGCCCGAGCGCGACCTCAGGCGCCGTCGGCGCGCACGAGCCCGGCGATCAGCTCCACCGCGCGCGGCCAGAACTGGGTGCCGGCGCAGCGCCACATCTCGCGCAGGGCGGCCTCGGGGGACACGGCGGGCGGGTGTACCCGCGCCGCCGTCATGGCATCCCACGCCTCGGCGACGGCGAGCAGCCGCGCGCCCTCGGGGATCGCCGTGGCGGCCCGCCGGTCGGGGTAGCCGCGGCCGTCCCAGTGCTCATGGTGGTGGCGGATCCATTCGGCCTGATCGGGGCTGACGATGTCGGCGACCGCGTCGGCGCCGAGCCCGGGGTGCTCCTCGACGCGCGCCCGCACTGCGGGAGGCAGGGGGGCCGGGGCGGCGAGCGCGTCGCGCGGCACGGCGAGCATGCCCACGTCGTGCAGCAGCGCGGCGTCGTGCAGCAGCTGTGCGCGCTCGGGCGCCCAGCCGTGGGCCCGGGCCAGGCGCTGGGCCAGGTCGGCGACCCGCTCGTGGTGGCCCTGGGCGGGCGGGTGCACGGCCTCGACGCGGCGGGCGAGGGCCCGCAGCGCCACCACCGCCTGCCCCCGCTCGGCGCGCGCGGCGCGCACCCGCGCCGACAGCGACGGAGCCACCTCCGGCGTGTAGACGCGGGTCATGTCACGCCCGGCGCCCTTGGCCAGGTAGAGGGCTCCGTCGGCCACCCGGAAGAGCTCCTCGGGCGTGGCGGCGTCGTCGGTGTCGGCGACGCCGGCCGAGATGGTGACGGCGATGTCGTCCGCGCACGGGGCCGCCGCCACCGCCCGGCGCCCGCGCTCCACGGCCTCCCTGGCGTCCTCGACACCCGCCTCGGGGATGATCCAGCCGAACTCCTCGCCGCCCACGCGGGCCACCATCTCGCCCGCCCGCGAGGTGTCGCGCAGGCGCCGTGCCACCTCCGCGAGCACGGCGTCGCCCACCTGGTGGCCGTGCACGTCGTTGAGGCGCTTGAAGTGGTCGAGGTCGAGGATCGCCAGGCTGAGGGGCCGTCCGTGGCGCTGGGCGCGGCCGAGCTCCTCGCGCAGGCGCTCCTCGAACGCGCGCCGGTTGGGAAGGCCGGTGAGCGAATCCGTGAGGGCCTGCGTGGCCAGCCGCGCGCGGGCGTCGGCGGCCGCCACCGCCAGCTCGATGATCTCCGCGAACCGCTGCAGGCGCAGCTCGGCGCGGACGGGCAGCGGGCGGTGGTCGAGGTTGGCGGCCACGAGGGCACCCCAGGGGGCGTCGTCCACCCGCACGGGCGCGGTGACCGCGGCGCCGTAGCGGATGCCGCCGGCGGGCGCCGCCGTGCCCGGGTTGCCGCGGGCGGGGAGATGCCCGGCCTCGACCAGCACCGGAATGGCGCCGGGCGGCAGCGGCCGGCCCACGCGCGGCTCCAGGTCGGCGCGGCTGGTGCCGGCGACGGTCGGCACGTCGCCGTCGGTGCGCACCACCAGGCCCACGTCGGCCTCCAGCAGCAGCGCGGCCTCGCGGGCGGCCACCCCGAGCACCGACTCCACCGAGCCGCCGCCGGCGGCCGCCGTGGCCACCCGCCGCAGCGCCGCCTGCTCGGCCGCGCGCCGCGCCGACTCCTGCAGCCGCTCGGCGGCGCGGCGCTCGGCCTCGACCCGCGGGGTGGCGTCCCGCGCCACCCACAGCAGCGCCTCGAGCCGCCCGAGGCCGTCGCGGATGGCCCGCACCGTGGTGTCGAGGGGGCACTCCCGGCCGTCGGGCCACCGCACGCGCAGGGTGAGCGGCTGCTCGTCGGCGCCCTCGGCGCGCGCCCGCGCCAGGCACCCGGCGACCGCCTCGCGATCGCCGGGAAGCACGAAGTCGAGCGCGCTCTGGCCGAGCAGGTCGCCCGGCGCGCGTCCCCACACCCGCACGCTGCCCTCGGAGGCGAACTGGAACCGGCCGTCCGGTGCGTGCAGGGAGATCGCCTCGGAGGAGTGCCGGGCGACGAAGCTCAGCTGCTCGGCCATGCGGCGCAGGTCGTCCTCGGCGCGCCGGCGCTCGCTGACGTCGCGGGACAGCACCGCCACCGCGTCGGCGCCCAGGGGCAGCATCTGGTACCGCACCCAGCGCGTGCCCTCCGCGCCGGGCGGCGAGTAGTCGACCTCCTCCTCCAGGGGCAGGCCCTCCTCCAGCACCCGCACGTACTGCTCCAGCACCCGCTCCACCCGCGGGCCGGCCACGTCCGTGAGCCGCGTGCCCAGGTAGGCGGCCCGCGTGGAGCCCATCATCTCGGCGATCCGCTCGTTGGCCTCGACCACCAGGCCGTCCACGATCGTCCCGTGGCTGTCGCGCACCATCTCGATCACCTGGAAGCCGTCGAGGCTACCCTCCAGGGTGCGCCGCAGGCGCTCGACGGCGACCGACTCGCGCGTGAGGTCGCGCCAGGTGGTGACGAGGCGGTCGTCGCCCAGGGGGCCGTGCCGCAGCAGCAGCTCGTGGGCGCCCCCGCCCTCCTGGCCGCGCAGGCGCAGGGGGCGGCGCCGCTCCACCACCGTGTCGCCGGTGAGCGCCTCCTCGATGTCGCGCAGCAGGTCGGGCACGTGCGCGGGATCGATCAGGTCGTGCGCCCCGGCGCCGACGAAGCGCGCCATGGGCATGCGGGCGGGACCCGCGTTGAGCCAGGCCGCCTCGATGCGGGCGTCGACGACGCGCCCATCGTCGCCGCGCACGGCGCGCACCAGCAGGCAGTTGTCGTTCATGGCCGCGAGCACTGCGTCCACCGGCGCGGCGGCGGCGTGGGGCACGTCGCCCAGGTGCAGCAGCACGTCCCCGGGCAGCGCCTGCAGGCGCCACGTGCCCGGGCCTCCCGCGGGCGCCGGCACGGACACCTCGTCCGGGCCGGCCGGATCGAGCACCTGGCGGTGCGCGGCCGCGACGGGCGCGCGCGCATCGGCGGGCAGCACGCGCGACAGGGCGATGCCCCCCGGGGCGCCGGGCGCGAGCCCGAGGCGCCGGGCGGTGACCGGGTCGGCGTCCAGCAGCAGCGCGTCCACCGGCCGGCCGTCGGCGTCGCGCACCGCCCGCGCCACCAGCACCGGCAGGCCCGCGTCGCGCACCAGCCGGGCGGCCACCGCCCCGGCGCCCCGCTCCCCGGTGACGTCGCGAACGCTGACCACGACCTCGTCGCTGCCGAGCGGCGTGGCGCGCAGGCGCAGCCAGGGGCGGGCGCCCGAGGGCAGCCGCACGGGCACCTCGTCCTCCACCGCGCCCCCGGCCGTGCGGGCGTCGGCGAACAGGCGCAGCAGCGTCTGCGCGGCCTCGGGATCGACCAGCGAGGTGAGCGGCCGGTCGAGCACCTCGCCCACGCGCACGCCCACGATGGACGCGGCCCGCGGGGTGATGTCGGCCAGGCGGGCGTCCACCACGCCGCGGCCGCCCGCGCCGACGGACAGCGTGAACACCAGCAGCCCGTCGGCGCCGCCATCGACGGCCACGCGCAGGCGCTCCGACAGGCGGTGCTCGGCGCTGCGGTCGGTGAGCACCCCGAGCACGGCCGCGACGCCGTCGGCGCCCGCCAGCGGGGTGGCGTCCAGCCGCACGGGCACGGGACGCCCGTCGGCCGGCGTGACCACGCCGTCGAGGGCCCCGGCGAGGCCCGTGCGCGCCGCCCGCTCCAGCAGGGTGCGCAGGGCGCCGGTGTCGCTCCACCAGCCGAGCGGCCGGCCCGCGTGGAGCTCGCCACGCAGGTGCCCGACCAGGGAGAGGAACCGGTCGCTGGCCTCCAGGGCGCGGCCCTCGAGGTCGAGCAGCACCGCGGCACCCGGCAGCGCCCGGACGATGGCCGGCACGGCCTGGTCCAGTCCGTCACCTCTGCCCGAGGATGCGATCGCCGAGCTCGTGGCGCCTCCCGCCCGCGAGGGGGATGTCCCAGCCCGCGGACGGAGGTGCCGCGGCTGTTCCTTACCGCCGCTGCGCCGTCACGGGGGGAACGGGCGGCACGGGGCGTCCCCGAAGAATGGCACGGCGCCGGCCGCGGGTCACTGGACCCGGGAGGGGTCTCTACACCTGCGGCAACCCCTGTGACGGAGTGGTCACGCCCGGGCCCGAGCGACGTGGCGAGGTCGGGCGGGGTCCCCGCCTCAGGCGGCCCAGAGGGTGCGCGGCCCGCGGGCCAGGCGCGCCATCGCCTGGGCGGCGGCCGGCCAGAACTGCACGCCGGACATGCGCTCCAGCTCGGCGAGCGCCTCGGCGGCGCTGCGCACGGCCCCGTAGTGGCGCGCGCGCGTCATGGCGTCCCACGCGTCGGCGACGGCGATGATGCGCGCGCCCTCGGGGATGGCCTCACCGGCCAGGCCGTCGGGGTAGCCGCGGCCGCTCCAGTGCTCGTGGTGGTGGCGGATCCAGCCGCACTGCTCGGCCGAGAGGGCGTCCGAGGTGATCTCGGCGCCCAGGTCGGCGTGGCGGCGCACGATCTCGTACTCGCCGTCGTCGAGCGGGCCGTCCTTGAACAGGATCGCGTCGGGCACGCCGATCTTGCCCACGTCGTGCAGCAGCGCGGCCTCGCGCAGGGCGGTCGCCCGGTCGGGCGGCCAGCCCAGGGCGAGGGCGATCGCCTGCGAGAAGGCCGCCACGCGGTCGGAGTGGGCCTTGGTGGAGGAGTCCTTGGCGTCCACGGCGCGCGCCAGCGAGCGCAGCGCCACCAGCGCCTGGGTGCGCTCGATGCGCTGGGCGCGCTCGGCCACCGACAGCGCCTCGTCCATCTCGGGCGAGTAGACGCACACCTGGTCGCGGCCGTTGCCCTTGGCCCAGTAGAGGGCGCTGTCGGCCAGCCGGTACAGCTCGCCGGCGTCGCACTCGGGCAGGATCCAGGCGAACTCCTCGCCGCCCACGCGGGCCACCAGCTCGGCGG